>JAQFVJ010000050.1 GCA_029439525.1 Caballeronia sp. BR6202001591004 | reverse complement strand
ACGAAAATGCCATGTATCGCTGAGATTATATGGCTTACCAAGTGGAATGAAAGCGTGCGTTTTCGCAAAACTTATCGAAAGCGGATGACGCGGGTTTTCGATCTATAAATTGGATTTTTGTGAATAAGATAATTCCGGTAATTAAAGCGAACAATTCATAGACAATTACCGTGTGATATTGCGACGGTTCTCGGCATATATTGCGTCAATCACGCAGACGAAGTGCATCGCGAAGGAGATAGGGCACGCGCGCAGGCGCCCGTTAACAAATCCGGCCATCCTGCTGTTGCAAGATGCGAACCGTTTAAAGAATCAGGTGGTTTTGAGAGAAAAAGGCCTGGCGCGCGGACGTCGTCGCGCGCCATGCGTCACACCGTCCGCAACGCAATCACTGCCGCGCCAACCGTGCATTATCCGGCATCGGCAAATTAAAATTCGTCCGGAACGGATTGATATCCAGCCCGCCACGCCGCGTATACCGCGCGTACACCGCCAGCCGCTCCGGTCTACATTTCCGCATGATGTCCATGAAAATGCGCTCGACGCATTGCTCATGGAACCCGGTATGTCCGCGATACGACACGATATACCGCAGCAAACTTGCGTGATCGATCTGCCCGCCGTAGTAGCGAATCTGCACGCTGCCCCAATCCGGCTGACCGGTCACCGGGCAATTCGACTTCAGCAGATTCGAAAACACCGTTTCGTCGGTCAGCGCTTCGTCGTACGATGCCTTCAACAAAGACGCATTGGGCACATACATATCGCATTCGAGATCGAGTCGATCGAGCGACATACCGTCGAACTCCTCCATCTGCAACTTCGCAAAATCGGCCGGCGCGACCAATTGCACCGATACCGTCGCGCCACAGCACGCTGAAACATCGCGCTTGATCGCCGCGCGCACATCGTCAATAGAATCGAAACGCGTCTGCGCGAACGAGCCGAGATACAGCTTGAAGGACTTCGATTCGATGATATTCGGCGAATCCGCCGGCACGAAGAAGGTCGCCACCGCGATCTGCGGCTTGCCGCGCACATTCAGCCACGACAACTCATACGCGTTCCAGATATCCGTGCCGAAGAACGGCAGTCGTGCCGGCACGCCGATCGCATCGCGCGCGGTCTTCCGCTCGATCGGAAACAGAAGTGTTGCGTCGTACTGTTCGGTGTAGTGTGTCGGCTTGCCGAGCGGTGATTGGTCGGGTGTCATGATGCGTTCGCTATGCCGCTGAGAACGTGACCCGTCGTCGGGCTGATGCCACGAGCCGATTCGCAGTGGCGAATTTGATCGTCGAAGAAAAAGTCGGGCTTGAATTCGCGCAGGAATTCGCCCTTGTCGAGTCCGCCGAGGAACATCGCTTCGTCGATGTCCCATGCCATCAGCGTCCGGATCGCGCGCTCGTGCGCGGGAGCGGAGCGCGCCGTGACGAGTGCGGTGCGGATATGCATCGGCTGATCGTCATGATCGTCCGCGATGCGTTGCAACTTGTTGAGCGCGGCCAGCAGCGGTTTCAGCGAACCGCCGGGCAGCGGCGAATCGCGCTTGCCGGTTTCGTGATCGACGAAGGCCGTCAGGCCATCGCTCTGAAACACGCGTTCGGCTTCGTCGGAGAACAGCACGGCGTCGCCGTCGAACACGATGCGGATTTCATCGGCGTAACGGCTCGCGGCGCGCGGCGTTTCCACCGGCAGCACGCGCGCGGCGGGAAAACCGGCGGCGAGCGCGTCGCGCACATCGTCCGGATTCGCCGACAGAAACAGCGATGCGCGCAGCGGCTTCAGATACGCGAACGGTGAACGTCCGCGCGTGAACACACCGCGCTCGATTGCAAGACCATGCGCGGCACGAATGAAACGCGCGCAGCCCGCTGATGGGATCGCTGCGCGACAGGATCACGACTTTCCGCGCTGCTCATCCGCGTTAAGCGCCAACAGCTTCTGGATCAGCCCGAAGGCGACGCCCGGTTTCGCGGGCATTTCCAGCCGCGAGCGCTGCAGCGCTTCGTACTGCGCGAGATCGCCGGTTTCGAAGACACGGTTCTCTTCCTCGAAGTCGAACAGCGCCCGCGATGAAATCGCGACCACGAGCTTGTCTTCGAGCGTGAACTTCGCGCCTGAAACCTTTACGCCAGGAACAGCTTGTAGACAGGATTCGCGCCTTCGTTCCACCAAGGATAGCCGAGCGTCGCGAGAAAACGCTCGAACTCGGCGTTGTCCGCCTGCGGCACCTGAATGCCGACGAGAATCGAACTCGTATCCGCGTCCTGATTCCGTTAATGGAACAGGCTGATGTTCCAGTCCGGCGCCATCGACGAGAGGAATTTCATCAGCGCGCCCGGACGCTCCGGGAATTCGAAGCGCAGCAATCGTTCGTCCCGGGCCAGCGGCGAATGTCCGCCGACCATGTAACGAATGTGTTGCTTCGACAGTTCATCGTGCGAGAGATCGACCGTCGCGAAACCATGCTCGATGAACGACGACATCATCTGCGCGGTTTCCTTGCGCGATTTGATCTGCACGCCGACGAAGATATGCGCGGCGTTTTGATCGGCGATGCGGTAGTTGAACTCGGTCACGCTGCGCGTGCCGATGAGTTCGCAGAAGCGGCGGAAGCTGCCGCGTTCCTCGGGAATCGTCACGGGCAAATACGGCCTCGCGCGCTTCGCCCACTTCCGCGCGCTCCGCGACGAAGCGCATGCGGTCGAAATTCATGTTCGCCCCCGAGGTCACGGCGATCAGCGTCTTGCCTTCGATACCTTCGCGTTCCGCGTACAGCTTCACGCCCGCGACGGCCAGCGAACCGGCCGGCTCCAGCACGGAGCGCGTGTCCTGAAACATGTCCTTGATCGCGGCGCAGAGCGCGTCCGTATCGACGGTGATGATTTCATCGAGCAGTTCGCGGCACAACCGGAAGGTTTCCTCGCCGACGAGTTTCACCGCCGTGCCGTCGGAGAACAGGCAGACTTCCGTCAACGTGACGCGCGCGCCTGCCTTGATCGATTGCGCCATCTTGTTGTACGCGCCGCGAATCTTGAACGAGAACACCGGCTGGTTGTCCTCGCGCTTTAAATAATATTATGCAGACGCGCCGACAGATTGCGCGCGTGTTCGAGTTCGTTCTCGCGCGCGACGTTCATAGACCCGCGCTGTCAGCACTTTCTTTTTCTTCTTCAGGTAGTCGGGATGTGTCATGCGGCAGCGCTGCGTTTCGTAGGCGAAAATGTTAATGCTAACACGTGGGACGCGGTTTTCCGTCCGCGCTCGGTTTCGACGACCGGACGGAAGTGTAAATGTGCATAAAAGCGCTGATCTGCGTCGAAAATGCTCGCGCAAATGCCTCTTCTCGCTGCTAATAACGGCGAACGTGCTTTATCGCGATGGGTTAGAATTTCCTTTTACAAATCAGCAAGCAGGATCGGCAGATGTACCGGCAGCTTCGGATCGATTTTCTGGCGCACGTCACCCGCGAGGCTCATCCCGCGGCGGAACGGCATGCGCGCCACGCGCGATCGTGTGGCGTTGATCCAGGGCACAAAACGAAGGCACCGTGATGCGATTCGCCCAATCGCCGCTCGCAAGCGATCTGGATGCCTTCGCCAAGATAAGTTTTATTCGAGAATTTGCGCCCCCATGCGCATCGTCGGCGTTCCCGCTCACCTCGGAGCACGCGCCGGCACACCGAACCGTCGAACATGAACGCACCTCAAGCCTTCGATCCGAACGGCGCCCATGTCGCCTTGGCGCTCGATATCAAGCCCCGTCTGCGCGAAATTCCCTATAACTAGACGTCGTTTTCCGATCGTGAAATCGTCATGCGCCTGCTCGGCGACGAAGCCTGGGCCGTGCTGGACGAACTCCGCAGCGAGCGCCTCACCGGCCGCTCAGCGCGCATGCTGTACGAAGTGTTCGGTTATATCTGGGTCGTGCGCCGCAATCCGTATCTGCAGGACGACCTGCTCGACAACCCGAAACGTCGCGCGCTGCTGGTCGAAGTGCTGAATCACCGTCTCGCGGAAATCGAAAAGCGCCGCCACGCCGATCTGGCCAAACACAGCGCCGAGCGCGCCGCGCGCGTGCAGTTGCTGGTCGCGAAGGCGCGCATCGCGGTGGACGAATTCGCCGCCGAGTTCGCGCGCATGGCCGATTTGCGCCGCCGCGCGTCGCGTACTTTGGGCAAGCAGACGGCGAAGGACAACATCAAGTTCGACGGCCTGTCGCGCGTGGCGCACGTGACCGACGCGACCGACTGGCGCGTCGAATACCCGTTCGTCGTGCTGACGCCGGACAGCGAAGCCAAAATCGCCGGTCTAATCAAGGCGTGCTTCGAACTGGGTCTGACCGTGATTCCGCGCGGCGGCACGGGCTACACCGGCGGCGCGATTCCGCTGACGCCGTTCTCCGCCGTCATCAACACGGAAAAGCTCGAGCAACTCGGACCGGTCGAAATGACGGACCTGCCCGGCGTCGATCGCAAGGTCGCGACGATTTTCTCGGGCGCGGGTGTGGTCACGCGGCGCGTCACGGAAGCGGCGGAACAAGCGGGCTTCGTGTTCGCCGTCGATCCGACTTCGCTCGATGCGTCCTGCGTCGAGCGAAGTCGCGATGAACGCGGGCGGCAAGAAGGCGGTGTTGTGGGGCACGGCGCTCGACAACCTTGCCTGGTGGCGCATGGTCGATTCGGAAGGCAACTGGCTCGAAGTCACGCGTCTGGATCACAACTGCGGCAAAATTCAAGACGTCGAAGTGGCGCGTTTCCGGCTCGACTGGTTTGACGGCAATCGTTCCCCGGGCGAGAAGCTGCTGCGTACCGAAAATCTCGACATCGCTGGGCGCACGTTCCGCAAGGAAGGGCTGGGCAAGGACGTCACCGACAAGTTTCTCGCCGGTCTCCCCGGCGTGCAGAAGGAAGGTTGCGACGGTCTCATCACGTCCGCGCGCTGGATTCTGCACAAGATGCCCGCGCACACGCGCACGGTCTGCCTCGAGTTCTTCAGTCAGGTGCGCGACGCGATTCCGAGCATCGTTGAAATCAAGGACTATCTGTTCGAAACGTCGAAGCAGGGCGGCCCGATTCTCGCGGGCCTCGAACATCTCGACGAACGCTATCTGCGCGCGGTCGGCTACGCGACTAAGAGCAAGCGCAACGCTTTCCCGAAGATGGTGCTGATCGGCGATATCGTCGGCGACGATGCCGATGCGGTCGCACAGGCAACATCCGAAGTCGTACGCATGGCGAACGGCAAGAGCGGCGAAGGCTTCGTCGCGGTGAGCGCCGAGGCGCGCAAGCGGTTCTGGCTCGATCGAACGCGCACGGCTGCGATCGCGAAGCACACCAATGCGTTCAAGATCAACGAAGACGTCGTGATTCCGCTCAATCGCATGGGCGAGTACACAGACGGCATCGAACGCATCAACATCGAGCTATCGTTGAAGAACAAGCTGAAGCTCGTCGATGCGCTCGAAGCGTTCTTCCGCAACGGCAAGTTGCCGCTCGGCAAGACCGACGACGCGAACGAAATTCCCAGCGCCGAACTGCTCGAAGATCGCGTGCAGCAAGCACTTGATTTGCTCAAGCGCGTGCGCGAGCGCTGGCTGTTCGTTGGCGATCAGCTCGACACGCCGTTGCGCGACGCGCAGCACAAGCTGGTCAAGCTCGGTTACGAAGCGCTCGCGGAGAAATTCGCGGATCGCGTCGATGTGCAGCCGGACGCGACCGTGTTCCACGTCGCGCAGGATCGCACGGTGCGCATCTCGTGGAAACAGGAGATCCGCGCGGAATTGCGCCAGATTTTCAACGGTGGCGAATTCAAGCCGATCCTCGACGAAGCGCAAACCATCCACAAGCAAGTGCTGCGCGGGCGCGTGTTCGTCGCGCTGCACATGCACGCGGGCGATGGCAACGTGCATACGAACATCCCGGTCAACTCCGACAACTACGAGATGTTGCAGGATGCGCATCATGCGGTCGCGCGCATCATGAAGATCGCGCGTTCGCTCGACGGCGTGATTTCGGGCGAGCACGGCATCGGCATCACCAAGCTCGAATTCCTCACGGAAGAAGAGATTCGCGATTTCCGCGCGTACAAGGAGCGTGTCGATCCGAATGGCCGCTTCAACGCGGGCAAGCTGTTCGACGGCGCAGATTTGCGTAACGCCTACACGCCGTCGTTCGGCCTGATGGGCTACGAGTCGATAATCATGCAGCAGTCGGATATCGGCGCGATTTCCGAGTCGATCAAGGACTGCCTGCGCTGCGGCAAGTGCAAACCGGTGTGTGCGACGCACGTGCCGCGCGCGAACCTGCTGTACAGCCCGCGCAACAAGATTCTCGCGACTTCGCTGCTGGTCGAGGCGTTCCTGTATGAAGAGCAGACGCGTCGCGGCGTGTCGATCAAGCATTGGGACGAATTCAACGACGTCGCCGATCACTGCACCGTCTGCCACAAATG
The DNA here is from genome assembly GCA_029439525.1 of Caballeronia sp. BR6202001591004. Lineage (GTDB taxonomy): Bacteria > Pseudomonadota > Gammaproteobacteria > Burkholderiales > Burkholderiaceae > Caballeronia. Next base: position 11,125 of record JAQFVJ010000050.1, on the reverse strand, counting down.
CGTGACGCCGTGCCCGGTGAAGATCGACTTCGGCGATGTCACGATGAACATGCGCAATCTTCTGCGCAAGATGGGCAAGACGAAGTTCAACGCGGGCAATGCAGCCGGCATGTTCTTCCTGAACGCGACGAATCCGCAGACGATCAATCTCGCGCGCACCGCGATGATGGACGTCGGCTATAAGGCGCAGCGTCTGGGCAACGACATCCTGAAGAAGATCGCGAAGAAGCAAACGGCGAAACCACCCGCGACGGTTGGCAAGCCGCCGGTCGTGACGCAGGTGATTCACTTCGTCAATAAGAAGATGCCGGGCAATCTGCCTAAGAAAACGGCGCGCGCGCTGCTGGATATCGAGGACAACAAGATCGTTCCGATCATCCGCAATCCGAAGATGACCACCGCCGATTCGGAAGCCGTATTCTGTTTCCCAGGCTGCGGGTCGGAGCGTCTGTTTTCGCAAGTCGGGCTCGCCACGCAGGCCATGCTGTGGGAAGCCGGCGTGCAAACCGTGCTGCCGCCGGGTTATCTCTGCTGCGGCTATCCGCAGCGCGGCTCCGGTCAGTACGACAAGGCCGAGAAGATCGTCACCGACAATCGGGTGCTGTTCCATCGCGTCGCCAATACGCTGAACTATCTCGATATCAAGACCGTGGTCGTGTCCTGCGGCACGTGCTACGACCAGCTCGCGGGCTATGAATTCGAGAAGATCTTCCCGGGCTGCCGGATCATCGACATCCACGAATTCCTGCTCGAGAAGAACATCAAGCTCGATGGCGTGACGGGCACGCGTTACATGTACCACGACCCGTGTCACTCGCCGATCAAGACGATGGACCCCGTCAAGCTCGTCAATCAGCTGATGGGTTCGGAAAAGGACGGCTACAAGATTGAGAAGGACGATCGCTGCTGCGGCGAATCGGGCACGCTCGCGGTGACGCGTCCGGACATTTCGACGCAAGTGCGCTTCCGCAAGGAAGAGGAGATCCGCAAGGGCGCGGCCAAGCTGCGCGGCATTCCGCTGGTCGCGGAAGCGAGCGCGAACGCGATCAACATCGCGAATGCTTCGGCGGGCGAGGCGGGCGCGCAGCCCGGTTCGGTACTGAAGGCCGGCGACGGTCTTCAGCCGAACGGTGCGAACGATTCGGACGTGAAAATCCTCACGAGCTGCCCGTCCTGCCTGCAAGGCCTGTCGCGCTACAACGAGGACGCCAACGTCGAGGCGGACTATATCGTCGTGGAAGTCGCGCGCAAGGTGCTCGGCGAAAACTGGATGGAACAGTACGTCGAACGCGCGAACAATGGCGGTATCGAGCGCGTGCTGGTGTAATAGCGAAATCGAGGTTAATTGGCTAGAGGTAAAAGATGGAATGTGTGTTTTGCTGTGAAGACGGCGGCGAAGTGCTGTGGAAGGACGATGCCATGCGCGTCGTCCTCGCCGAGGAACCGGACTGGCCGGGTTTGTGTCGCGTCATCTGGAATGCGCATGTCGCCGAAATGTCCGATCTTTCCGACGACGAGCGCGCACGTGTGATGACCGCGGTCAATATCGTCGAACGCGCCATGCGGCGTGTGCTCGTGCCGGACAAGATCAATCTCGCGAACTTAGGCAATCAGGTGCCGCACGTGCACTGGCACGTCATTCCGCGCTTTACCAACGACTCGCGCTTTCCGCTGCCCATCTGGGCGCCGCGTCAGCGCACGGTGTCCGAGGCTCTGCTTTCGAAGCGCCGCCTTCAGGCGACGCTCATGGTCGAACAGATTCGCAATGAGCTGAACGCCGCGTTCGGTCATCGTTAAGACAAGTCATCATGAGCGGACTTACATCGACGACGCCGATTCCCACCGGCGTCGTTGTTCATTCCAAATCCCGTGTGCTGGAACGGCAATACGCGGACGGACAGTCGTATCGTGTGCCGTTCGAACTGCTGCGCGTGTAATTCGGCCGTCGGCGAAAGTGTAGGGACACGGGCCGGGTCAGGAAACGCTGCAAACCGGCAAGCGCGAAATCACGATCATCGGTATCGACCCGGTCGACCATTACGCGCTGCAACTGAATTTTTCGGACGGCCACAATACCGGCATCTATTCGTTAGGGTATCCTGCACGATCTCGCGACGCGACAGGACGATCTCTGGCGCGAGTACTCGGCAAACGCGAAACCGCGGGCATCGACCGCGATGCGCCGATGGCCGCGAAGCCTTCGGGCGGCCACTGCACTTAAGATCGAAGAACACGGTCGAAGAAAACAGGCTGCGGCAGAACGCCGCACAGCCGGCGCAGCGATTGCGCATATGCGCAGGCATAGAACGAACAACAGGCGAGGAAAAAGCGCGATGAGCAAGACCCACTTCGGATACGAAACGGTCGACGAGCAGTACAAGGGGAAGAAAGTGGCGGGCGTATTTCATTCCGTCGCCGGCAACTACGACTTGATGAACGACCTGATGTCTGGCGGACTGCATCGGATCTGGAAGCACTTCACGATCGGGCAGGCGACGGTGCGGCTGGGCTACAAGGTGCTCGACATCGCGGGCGGCACGGGCGATCTGGCGATGGTGTTCGCCAGGCAGGCGGGCGAAACCGGCGAGGTCTGGCACACGGACATCAACGAATCGATGCTGCGCGTGGGCCGCGACCGGCTGGTGGACAAGGGCGTGCTGACGCCCACGCTGCTGTGCGACGCCGAGAAGATTCCGTTCCCGGACAATTATTTCAATATCGTTACTATTTCATTTGGTTTGCGTAACGTGACCCACAAGGATCGCGCGCTGGCGGAGATGCAGCGCGTGCTCAAACCGGGTGGCAAGCTGATGGTGCTGGAATTCTCGAAAGTGTGGGAACCGCTTAAAAAACCGTACGATCTCTACAGTTTCAAGATTTTGCCGTGGCTTGGCGAAAAAGTAGCCAAAGACGCGGACAGCTATCGCTATCTGGCGGAGTCTATTCGGATGCACCCGGACCAGGAAACTTTAAAAACGATGATGGAACAAGCGGGCCTGGACCGAGTCAAATATTACAATTTGTCGGGTAGTATGGTAGCGTTACACGTCGGGACCAAATTCTAGTGTTCCACTCTTCAAAGGATTCGAAATGTCCGATTCGCGCAACCCCCAACCCCGGGGTTTCCTGAGTTCCATCGTCAGGAAGGCCGGAATCTTGACGCTGGCTGGCGTTATCGCGGCTGGCGCAATCTTCGCGGAAACGGCGGAAGCCAAACGCATGGGCGGCCGCCCCAGCATGGGCCGTCAGTCGGCGACCGCGACCCAGCAACATCAGACGCCGCCGCAGTCGTTCCAGCAGGGCAGCAATGCGGCGCAGGCGCAGCGCGCCCAGCCGACGCCCGCAGCGCAACCCGCGCGTAACCGCTGGCTCGGGCCGATCGCCGGTCTCGCGGCAGGTCTCGGCATCGCCGCGCTGCTGTCGCACTTCGGCCTCGGCGAAGCGTTCGCCGGCGCCATGGCGAACATGATCATCATCGCGCTGATCGTGATCGCGGCGGTCATGCTGTTCCTCTTCTTCATGCGTAAGCGTCAGGGCACCAACGGGCCGGCGTACGCGGGCGCGGGCGGCGCGGCTGCGCGCACGGGGCTGGCCCCGCAAACGCCGCGCGTGCCGCAGCAGTGCGGTTTCGGCGCGAATGTAATCGAGACGCCGGCGGTGGCGGCGGTCAATCCGAACGTGCCGGTCGGCTTCGACGTGGAAGCGTTCACGCGTAACGCCAAGGTGTACTTCGTGCGTCTGCAGGACGCCTGGGACCGCGGCAACGTCAACGATATCCGCGAGTTCACAACGCCCGAGATGTTCGCGGAAGTGAAGCTCGACGTCGACGCACGCGGCAGCGCGCCAAATCGCACGGACGTCGTGCAGCTCAACGCCGACGTGCTGGGCGTCGAGGATCGTCCGACCGAATACCTCGCGAGCGTGCGTTTCCACGGGCTGATCCGCGAGTCGGAAGGCGCGGCGGCGAAACCGTTTGTCGAAATCTGGAACCTGACCAAGCAGAAGTCGGGCAACGAAGGCTGGCTGCTGGCGGGTATTCAGCAGGTGAGCTGATTTACAAGCCCGAGCAGCGGCGGGCAGCGAGGAAGCGCCGCCTCCGGGTAGATAAACCATAAGAATAGGAACACGCGCGAAAACCATTCGCGCGGATTTTTTTATCTCATAGCCGATGACCAACGAGCCGATGACCAACGCAGACGAATCTGCCCGTCTCGTAGCCAATCCCGCCTTGAAAACCGCATCCGGCGCTTTCGCGGCCGTCGTGAACCATCTGCTCGTGCGCGAGCCGTGGGCGCTCGAGCGCGTCAAGCCGCACGCGGGCAAGTGCGTGAAGCTGACCTGCACGCCGGTTTCGATCGCGCTCGTCGCGCAGGCCGACGGTTTGTTCGTGGCGACCAGCGAAGTCGATGCGGGGCGCTTCGATGTGACCATCGCCGTACCGCTCGATGCGCTGCCCGCGTTTCTGCAAGGCAGCCAGGGCACGGTGATGAAGCATGTCCGCATCGAGGGCGATGCGGAATTCGCCACCACACTCGCGAAACTCGCCGAACATCTGCGCTGGGATCCGGAAGAGGACCTCGCGCGAGTGATCGGCGATGCGCCGGCTCATCGCGTCGGACGCATCGCGCGCGCGGTGCAGGATCAGGCGCAGCGCACCGGTCGCAATCTGCTGGATTCGTTCGCGGAATTTTTCCTCGACGAACGCCCGCAACTCGTGCGCAAGAGCGCGCTCGAGGCATTCAACGCCGAATTGTCGAAGGCGCGGGATGCGCTCGCGCGCGTGGAAAAGCGCATCGAACGAATCGAACAACACAAAGCACTACAGCGGCCCGACCGCGGTGCTTCAGCGCAGCCGGGCAGCGAGTCCAGGCGCGACTCGCGCGAATAACGAGCTGAAGCGAACCTGAACCATGCGTTTTCTGCGTTTCCTCAAGATATTTTTCACCGTTGTCCGCTTCGGGCTCGACGAGCTCGTGATGAGCGGTATCAACGAGCGTCGCGTGCGCGTGTTGATGCGTATCACGACGTTCGGCCGTCGCTTCAACATCGAGCGCGGCATCCGTTTGCGTCTCGCGCTTGAAAGTCTCGGGCCGATTTTCGTGAAGTTCGGGCAAGTGCTGTCGACGCGGCGCGATCTGCTGCCGGTCGATATCGCCGATGAACTCGCCAAGTTGCAGGATCAGGTGCCGCCGTTCGATTCGGCGGTGGCGATCGCGATCATCGAAAAGTCGCTCGGCGCGCCGATCGACGAACTGTTCGACGAGTTCGAGCGCGTGCCGGTGGCGAGCGCATCGATCGCGCAGGTGCACTTCGCCAAGATCCGGCACGGCGAGCACGCCGGCAAGCCGGTCGCGGTGAAGGTGTTGCGCCCGAACATGCTGCCGGTGATCGATTCGGATCTGGCGCTGTTGCGCCACGTTGCCGTGTGGGTTGATCGGCTTTGGCTGGATGGGCGGCGTTTGAAGCCGCGCGAAGTCGTCGCGGAATTCGACAAGTATCTGCACGACGAACTGGACCTGATGCGCGAAGCCGCCAACGGCAGCCAGTTGCGCCGCAATTTCCAGGATCTTGATCTGCTGCTCGTGCCGGAAATGTACTGGGATATGTCGGCGGCGTCCGTGCTCGTGATGGAGCGCATGGTCGGCGTGCCGATCAGCCAGGTCGATACGCTGCGCGCGGCCGGCGTCGACATTCCGAAGCTCGCGCGCGAGGGCGTCGAGATTTTCTTCACGCAGGTGTTCCGCGATGGCTTTTTCCACGCGGATATGCACCCCGGCAACATTCAGGCGAGTCTCGACGAGGCGACCTTTGGGCGTTATATCGCGCTGGATTTCGGCATCGTCGGAGCGTTGTCGGACTTCGACAAGAACTATCTCGCGCAGAACTTTTTCGCGTTCTTCAAGCGCGACTATCACCGCGTCGCCACGCTGCATCTGGAGTCGGGCTGGGTGCCGCCGACCACGCGCGTCGAGGAACTGGAGAGTGCGATCCGCGCCGTTTGCGAGCCGTATTTCGATCGCGCGTTGAAAGACATTTCGCTCGGGCAAGTGCTGATGAGGCTCTTTTCGACGTCGCGCCGCTTCAACGTCGAGATTCAGCCGCAACTCGTGCTGTTGCAGAAGACCATGCTTAACGTCGAAGGCCTCGGCCGCTCGCTCGATCCCGAACTCGATCTCTGGAAGACCGCGAAGCCGTATCTCGAACGCTGGATGAACGAGCAGATCGGCTGGCGCGGCTGGTACGAGCGCCTGCAGATGGAAGCGCCGCAATGGAGCAAAACCATTCCGCAACTGCCGCGTCTGATTCATTCGATCCTGGCGCAGCATCACGATGCGCCGAAAAGCAACGCCGACGAAGCCATGCGTCAACTGCTGGCCGAGCAAAAGCGCACCAACCGGTTGCTGACCACGCTGCTCGTGGTCGGCCTGATCGCGATGGCGGGCGCGGGCGTGGTGATCGCGCAGATGTGGCTCGGCCGTTAGCGTGTTGGCGCGTTAGCGAAACTTCATGTTGAAGCGATGGAGGCGACACCATGAGATGAGCGACCCGACTCGACCCGCGGTTCCCTCATTCGGTAACCGCGATCCCAATTCGCCCGGATTCTGGGACGAACGCTTCAAGGAACAATTCATGCCGTGGGATCAGGCCGGCGTGCCGGAAGGGTTCAGGGCGTTCGTCGCCGAACGCGACGGGCAGACGCCGCCGAACGTGCTGATTCCCGGCTGTGGCAGCGCGTACGAGGCGCTGTATCTGGCCGAATGCGGCTGGCCCGTGCGCACGATCGACTTCTCGCCGAACGCCGTCGCGGCGGCGCGAGAGCAATTGGGGGCGCATGGCGGCATCGTCGAGCAGGTGGATTTTTTCGCCTACGAACCGCCGTTCGCGCCGGACTGGGTCTACGAGCGCACTTTTCTCTGCGCGATGCTTAAGGACCGCTGGCAGGAACTATGACTATGCTGACCGGATGGCGGCTTTTATTCCGAAGGGCACGCTGCTCGCGGGTTTCTTCTTCCTTGGTGCGACGCCCCCCAAAGGGCCGCCGTTCAGCATCAAGCGCGCCCATCTGGATGCGCTGCTAAGCCGCGATTTCGACCTGATCGACGATCGCGAAGTGAGCGGCTCGATTTCGGTCTTCGCCGGGCGGGAACGTTGGCTGACATGGCAACACCGCTGAGCACGGCTTCGCGGCTTGAAAAGTGTCGACGTTGCCCGCATTTGATCGTGGTTCCGTATTCTCGGAAAGAGGTCTTGGAAAACGGGGGTCAAAATTGGTTTGCGGCTATAATTTAAGGTTTTGGTGCGACACGCACACTCGTGTCCGGCCGCCCCACGACAAGGGACATCGACCATCGGAAATCAGTTGGGGTCGCGGTCCCGGCTGGTCTGCTGCCCATAGTGCTGGCATCTTGAGGCCAGCAATTTGTAGTGAAGCGATTACTCGGAGGAGTAGCACTGGGTATCGCCATAGGCGATTTTTGGTACTGCATTCGCCGGAGATCGCATTGCAGAACTCGGTTACCACCGAGTTCTGCCCTGTCAGCGGCTTCAACTCCGCTGTCAAGCGGATTGTTGTTTGCAAGTCCCATGCCACAAGCTCAGGGATTCGCTAGCGGTACAAGTGGACAACTCGATGTGTCATTGTTCAACCCGAGTCAGCAATTATCGGGTAGTGAACCTGTTGTACGACCAGCGGTATCCTAGGAGGACATGCGTCACTGGTAACGGTGGGGTGTGGGCGACAATAGGTCCTGGCTTGCCAGGGTGTTGCGGATCGTGAGGCCCGTACACCGATACTCCCAGCAGCGAGGGGGTTGAGTCCTTAGGCTGGCTGATATGGCTAAGGGAAGTGAACACTACTGATAAACCTCTAAGAATTGTGGTGCCAAAGCTGCTGTGGCATCGACTAAAATGGTACGCGGTTGGTTGACCCGTTCGAAGCTCGGGTCACGTCGTGATCACACTGCCGGGGAAGAGGTAGAGCCTAAGTCTCGTGTGACGCATCGGGAACATGGTAAGCCCGTATTGTTGCCGGGGCTGTTGCTCGGCAGGCGAACCGTGAGGAACGCTGTTGATGGTGCGGGTATGGGAAGACGGAGAAAGCGAACGTCGAGCTGTAATGGTTCGGATAGGAGTTGAAACATCACTCCACGCGAAAGCGGGCAGACTTCCGTTTGGTCTACCGTCGCAAGATGGCTGACTAACCCTCTGGTACTTGGTTAGATGCGGGTGCATGGGCCCGTATTGAGGTGTTTGTTCGAGACATGGGTGCTGTGTGCTCCATGTTGGGTTCTGTTGTTCCCCAACGGGGTGTATCTGCCCCGCTGGGGGAGATACACCTCCTGCCGGAGGCTGGCTAACCCAAGGTAGGAGAGCAGCGCATGAAAGTATCTAGTCGGAAGACTGGTCTGCGCTTTCCCACGTCCCTGACAATTGGCACGCCGTAGATTGGCGGCTCGTTGAACGGAATGTGAGAGGGATGCAGATTCGAATTGCGAAAGCGACGTGAGAAGGCGACTGGTGCCAGGGTGAAAGCCCTACAACGGATGCTGACTCGCACGTTGTCCGCGAAGCTGTATGCGGTACGACGTGTCACGCAGAATCAAGGTGCGCGAACGGCGGGAGTCGATCGCGAACTGTGGGATTCGCCTGAGAGCCGATGAGAAGCTGTCGGCAGGTTGAAGCGGCGCGGATACAAGCCCTTGCCATTACGGAGAGTCTTTACTTATTCCCAAGGCCAATGGGAAGGAACGTCCTTTGGGTACCAACTATGCGAGACAGGGCGATGCAAGCCTTGTTATTTGCTGGCACTGGAGCCGGTGGCGGAGTCAACGAGCGACCCGAACTCCTATGGATTTCGAATTAACCGCTCGACGGCCGACGCTATGGGCCAGATACGCGTTTGTTTGTCCCGGCGAAATTCGTCTCAATGGGTCTTAGACGCAGATATTGAGGGCTTCTTCGATCACATTAACCATGACTGGCTGATCGCAACTGATTTACAAGGGTCAGTTTCAGGCGATAGGGGCCGGTACGCCCCAAGGGAGGGATTATCTCTCCTACGCTGGCGAATATGACGCTTAACGGGCTGGAACGTGAACGAATCTCGTATTTTGACACACCGAACAGGAAGAATGTGCAAGCGTTCTACCGCAAGTGGCGGATACGATCAGTGGCAACAAAACGGTTAAGCAGGCGGACCTTATCCAACTGCTAAACCCTATGAAACCCTATGTTGCGTAGTTGGGCGCAGTATCACCACCACGTTTCTGCCAAGCGGGCGTTCAGCCGCATGGAGTTTCTGATTTTCAAGCGACTCTGGCGATGGTCCAAACGACGCCATCCGCGTAAGACGATCGAGTGGGTGAAGAAGAAATACTTTCACGCAATCGATGGTCGGCATTGGGTGTTTTGGTATCCCATGGATCGTGGAAGACGGCAGTAAGATGATAGAGGAGTTGTACTCGCTTGCGGTACAGCTATTCGCTATCCCACAAAGATACAAGGGGACTTCAATCCCTTTGATCCAGCGTGGGAGCAGTACGGTGAGCAATTGCGACAGACGCGCATGCAGTACTCCGAGCGCCATCTCAAGCAATGGGTCATTTTGTATCTGTCGCAGGACGGGCGGTGTGCGCTCTGCGGCGGGGCTTTGACCGACGAGACGGGCTCGCACAACCATAATCTGGTGTACCGGATGCATGGTGGGACGGACGCGTTGTCAAACCGAGTGCTGCTTCATCCTCACGGTCACCAGTAGGTGCATGCTTGTGGTTTGACTGTGACTAAACTGGCTCTGCACTAGCAGAGTTTTGCTTATGTAGGCTCGAGCTGTATGCGGGGAAACTCGTACGTACCCTACACTAGGGGTCTCCTTTCTCCGCAAGGAGAAAGAAGCTACCCTACCACGCGTCGACAGATAATTATAGGAAGAGTGCCGTTCCGATTTACGCGTACCGCTGCGAATCCTGCGGCCACGAAAAAGACGTGCTCCGGAAACTGAGCGATGCACTGCTCACGCAATGTCCCGCGTGCGGGAAAGACACGTTTTTTTTCGAAGCAGGTGACCGCTGCCGGCTTTCAATTGAAGGGCTCGGGCTGGTATGTCACCGATTTCCGCGGTGGAAATTCGGGCAATAATGCGGGTAATGGCGCTAGCACGGCGCCTCGAAGAATGCAGCGGATGCAGCGCCGGCCAAATCGGACAGTGGTGCCGCCAGCGCGGACAATTCCTCCGGTTCGACGTCGGGCGAGAGCGCCGGTTCAGCGACCGTGGCATCTTCGGATTCGTCCAAACCGGCCCAGCGGCGCGAGCGCGGCCTGGCGCGCGTCGGGCCGTCAACACATCCAATCCGCCCGAGCGTTTCGCGCCTCCGTCTCGGCCACGACCGCGGCCAAGATTCGGACCAGGCCCGGCCAAAACCCTAGCGACTACAACGTGACGACGAAAAAGACTACGCTGAAATCCGTGTTCCTCACCGGTCTCCTCGTGCTGGTGCCGCTCGCCATCACCTTGTGGGTGCTAGGGCTCGTCATTGGCACGATGGACCAGACGCTCCTGCTGCTGCCGGCGTCGTGGCAACCGGAAGTCGTATTCGGCTTCCATCTGCCGGGTCTAGGTGCGGTCCTGACGCTGGCGTTCATTTTCATCGTCGGCTTGCTGACGCAGAACTTCATCGGCCAGAAGCTGGTGCAGTGGTGGGACGCGATACTGCGGCACATTCCGGTCGTGGGTCCGCTCTATACGAGCGTCAAGCAGGTATCGGACACGCTGCTCTCGTCGAGCGGCAACGCGTTTCGCAAGGCGCTGCTGATCGAATATCCGCGAAAGGGCTCGTACACCATCGGGTTCCTGACGGGCGTTCCGGGCGGCGACGTGCTGAATCATTTGCAGGAAGACCATGTGAGCGTGTATGTGCCGACCACACCGAATCCCACATCCGGCTTCTTCCTGATGATGCCGAAAAGCGAAGTCATCGAACTGGACATGACCGTCGATGCCGCACTGAAATACATCGTCTCGATGGGCGTGATCGCCCCTGCGCCGAGCGCGTCGCAAATCGTGGCGCCCGCCGGCCGCCCCGTCGAGCCGCCGATGTAATGCCGGCACGCGCCGTGGAGTCCGCCG
>JAQFVJ010000049.1 GCA_029439525.1 Caballeronia sp. BR6202001591004 | reverse complement strand
ACCGCTTTGGAAGACATAAGGTATGCAATGAACCGTCGTGCGCGCGCTGCATGGAAGACGCGATGCGCGCGCGGGACGTGATCGCGAAAGACCTATTATAAAATCCGGGCTTCAACTTTGACTGAAAGCAAGATCCGCCCGTGACCTCGCCCTCCGGTTCCTCCATGACTCCGCGCCTATTCGCCCTGATTCCGTGCGCCGGCACGGGCAGCCGCTCCGGCGCGCCGATGCCCAAGCAGTATCAGACCGTCGCCGGGCGCCCGATGCTCGGCTACACGCTCGCGGCCTTCGACGCGTGCTCCGAATTTTCGCAGACCCTCGTCGTGCTCGCACCGGACGATCATCATTTCGATGCGCGCCGCTTCGCCGGACTGCGTTTCGCCGTGGAGCGCTGCGGCGGGGCATCGCGGCAAGCGTCGGTGTACAATGCCTTGATAGCGCTGGCGAAATTCAGCGCGCGCGACGACGAGTGGGTGCTGGTGCACGACGCCGCGCGGCCCGGCGTCGGACCGGAACTGATTCGCAAGCTTGTCGCGGAACTGCGCGATGATACGGTCGGCGGCATTCTGGCGCTTCCCGTCGCGGACACGCTCAAACGCGTCGTCCCGGAGATGCCCGACACGCCGTCCGGCGGAACGCGCATTGCGCGGACCGAATCGCGCGACGGGCTGTGGCAGGCACAGACGCCGCAAATGTTCCGCCTTGGCATGCTGCGCGAGGCGATCCAGCGCGCGCGCCACGACGGCCACGATCTCACAGACGAAGCAAGCGCGATCGAATGGCTTGGCCATTCGCCCAGGCTAGTTCAGGGCAGCTTGCGCAACTTCAAGGTGACCTATCCGGAAGACTTCAGCCTCGCGGCCGCGATGCTTTCCGCGAAAGACTGACTCACTCTCAAAAGGTTTGGATCGATGGATTTCAGAATCGGACAGGGCTACGATGTCCACCAGCTCGTCGAAGGACGCCCGCTCATTATCGGCGGCGTGACGATTCCCTACGAGCGCGGCCTGCTCGGCCACTCGGACGCCGACGTGCTCTTGCACGCGATTACCGACGCGCTGTTCGGCGCGGCATCGCTCGGCGACATCGGCCGTCATTTCCCGGATACGGCGACGGAATTCGCGGGCGCCGACAGCCGTGTGCTGCTGCGCGAAGCGTTCCGGCGCGTGTCGGAAGCGGGCTTCGATATCGCCAACGTCGACAGCACGGTGATCGGGCAGGCGCCCAAGCTCGCGTCCCATATCGACGCGATGCGCGCGAACATCGCGGCGGACCTTGATCTGTCCATCGATCGCGTGAACGTGAAAGCCAAGACCAACGAGAAGCTCGGCTATCTCGGCCGCAAGGAAGGTATCGAGGCGCAGGCCGCGATGCTGCTGCGACGCACGTCGATAGACAACTGATACAACGATCGAACGCCGCGCCCGCAACAAGCACAGCGTCCGAAACGCTTACTTTGCTTCCGCCGCTATCGTCAGCGCAACCGCGTTGATCACCGCCGCGATCCGGCCGACGTCGCGCAATTGCGTCGTCGACGTGCCTTCTTCGGTCACGAGATTCTCATAGTGCGACTTCACGCAGAAGTGGCACTTGCCGATGATCGACGCCGCCAGCGCGTACATCTCGAAACGCCGCTTGTCCACGCCGCCGTGCGATGCATATGCGTTCATGCGCAGGCCGGCTGGCTGGGTTTTCAGATCGGCGTTGTCGGCCATTTCCAGATACGGATACCAGACGTTGTTCATGCCCATCAGCGCGGAGGTGGTGAGGGCCGCGTTGGTCTCTTCGGGCGACAGCACGCCCGCGTTGCTGATGATGCCGACAAGCTTCGTCGCCTTCGCCGCATAGGCCGCGGCCAGCGCGACCCCGACCGCGTCGTTGCCTTCCAGCGACGAGCGCGCGATCGTGCCGTCGACGTTCAGGCGGATGTCCTTCGCGTAGTCGGGGACCAGTTCCTTGATCGCAGAAAGAAACTCCATTGATTGCTCCTGTTCGAGGTCATTAAAAAGCCCGCCGGCGCCGAGCGTCCACTCGGCACGATGGCGGGCTTCGCAGCATTGGACGTGCGCGCTGACTTACAGCGTCGCCCCGCCGACCGCGCGGTTGCACGGGCAGAGTTCGTCCGTCTGCAGGCCGTCGAGAATACGCAGAATTTCTTCGGGGCTGCGGCCCACGTTCAGGTTGTTGACCGACACGTGTTGAATCACGTTGTCCGGATCGACGATGAAGGTCGCGCGTAGTGCGACACCGGCTTCCTTGTCGTGCACGCCGAGCTGGTCGATCAGCTCGCCCTTCACCTCGCCGAACGAATAATGGTTGAGCTTGTTGAGGTCCTTGTGCTCACGGCGCCACGCCAGCTTGACGAACTCGTTGTCGACGCTGCCGCCGAGCAGAACCGCGTCACGGTCTTCGAAGTCGTTCGCCAGCTTGCCGAACTCGACGATTTCCGTCGGGCAGACGAAGGTGAAGTCCTTCGGATAGAAGTAGACGATCTTCCACTTGCCCGGGAACGACTGCTCGGTGATTTCCTCGAAGGCGGACTAGCCGTTATCTTCGTGGTTGTTGAATCCCGGCTTCGCAGCGGTGACGGTGAATGCTTCGACTTTATCGCCAACGGTCTTCATGCAGTGACTCCTGTGTTCGTTGAAAGGACAAACTTCAATCAAAACCACCGGATCGTCATAACGCTCGCGTGACATGTCCGTGCCCAGTCACGCTGAGCGTTAAACTGTGCCATCTTAACTCTATTAAATAAACCAGACAATAGCTTTTAGCTAACGATTAGGATAGCTTTTTCCGAATGCGTCGATAGCCAAAGCGCTCAGTCGCGGGCGCCTTCGAAGAAGCGGGCGCCGCCTTTCATCGAGGGGAAATCGATTGTTACTTCGAAGCCTGTCTGCGGCGTGCGGTTGCGCAGTCGCAGCGTGTCGCGCTGGCGCGTGACCAGTCGCTGCACGATCGCCATGCCAAGACCGGTGCCGCTGGCCTGCCTGCGTGCCTGATCGACGCGATAGAAGGGCCGCGTAATGAGTGCCACCTGATCGTCGGGGATGCCGCGGCCTTCGTCCATCACCGAGAGTTTGGCCTTGCCGTGTGAGACGCGCGTTTGCAGCGTGATGCGCGCGATGTCGTCCTGCTCGCTGCGGCCGTACTTCCGCGCGTTCTCTAACAGATTGCCGACAACGCGCCGCGCATCGGTCAGATTGCCTTCTATCACGGCACCTTGCGCGAGGTCCGTGCGCATGATGACGCCTTCGTCGGCCTAGAAGCGCGCGGCCAGTTCGCCCGCGATCATCGACAGATCGACGGCCTCGACTATGCGCTGCATCGGCCGCGCATAGTCGAGGAAGCGGCCGATGATCATGTCCATTTGTTCGATGTCGTCGATCATCGCGAGCTTGGTCGCTTCGTCGGACGGACTCATTTTCTATTTCCAGGCGTAGGCGCGCCAGCGGCGTGCGCAAGTCGTGCGAGATGCCCGCGAGCATCAGCGCGCGATCCGCTTCGAGTTGCTCGAGATCCTGCACCATCTGGTTGAAGCTTCGGTTGGTTTCTGCGGCGACGCCCATGCCGCGCTCGGGCAGCAGCTCCGGCAACTGTCCGGAACCGAGCTTGCGTGCGGCGAGCGCCAGCCGCGCGAACGGCCGGTTGACGAGACTCGTGATGAACACCGTGCCGAACAGCGCCAGCGCGAACACGCCCCAGCCGGCCCATTGCAGGCCCGTGACGGTATCGAGCTGATCGCGGTCGAGCGCGACCCAGTAGTCGTCGTCATCGATCTTGAAGCTGATCCATACGCCGGGAATCTCGTTCACCGACTGCGCGATGATCGTGTCGTTTTCGAGGCGCCCGCGCACGTCGCGCTCGATCAGCCGGTTGAGCGATTCGTCCGGCGGAGCTTGTACTTGTCGGTGGTTTCGCGCGGATAGACGCGTACGCCTTCGTTGCTCTCCAGGTCTTGCAGGAGTGCGCGGGCGAAGGCCGGGATCGGAATAGAGCAGAGCGGTGCGCGTGAGCTTGACCACGGCGACGAACTGAAGCGCCACGCGTTGTGCACGCGGTTCCCGCTCGATCACGCGGAAGCTCTGGAACCATGCCGTGAGACTGACCGCGATGAGCAGCGCGATCAGCGCGAAGGTTCGCCAGAACAGGCCGCCGAAGGCAAGCGCCAGTAGACGCCTGTCGATGCGCATGCGATGCGCATGGGTCTGTCGTGTTCCGCTCGGTGAAGGGGATAAAGCGTAATCGGACTCGCGTGAAAAATCGAAGGCGCCCCGCTGAGCGCCTTCGACAGTTTATTAGGCCGCGCCGTCGGGGATGAACACGTAACCCAGCCCTCACACAGTCTGGATGAAGCGCGGGCTGCTCGGATCCGGTTCGATCAGCTTGCGCAGACGGGAGATCTGCACGTCGAGGCTGCGATCGAACACTTCGTATTCACGGCCGCGCGCGAGTTCCATTAGCTTTTCGCGCGAAAGCGGCTGACGCGGATGCCGCGCGAACACCTTCAGCACGGAGAACTCCCCGGTCGTCAGCGGAATTTCCTGACCGTTCTTCGTCAGCGTGCGGGTGGCAAGATTCAGCGCGAATTCGCCGAACTCAAACACTTTGGTGGTTTCGGACGGCGCGCTCGGCAATTCCGACGGCGTCTGACGGCGCAGTACCGCATGAATGCGCGCGACCAGTTCGCGCGGATTGAACGGCTTCGGCAGATAGTCGTCGGCGCCCATTTCCAGTCCGACGATGCGATCCACGTCTTCACCCTTCGCCGTGAGCATGATGATTGGCGTGTGGTCGTGGCTGCCGCGCAGACGCCGGCAGATGGAAAGACCGTCTTCGCCCGGCAGCATGAGGTCGAGCACGAGCAGATCAAAACGCTCGCGCACCCAAAGCTTGTTCATCGACGGCGTGTTCTTCGCGACGTACACGTTGAAGCCTTGCTCACCGAGATAGCGCCGCAGCAGGTCGCGCAGACGCGGGTCGTCATCGACGACCAGAATTTTTGAACGGTTCTTGGTTTCCATGGTGGCATCTTAGCGCGTTTGATCAAGCGCCTAAGTTTGTAACAAACAGGAGTGAAACAGTCAGTTACAAAATTTACGGGTCATGTGGCACGATCAAAAGCATCTGTGCATACACTCCCTTACCAAAGTCCGCCATTCGATAGATACTCCATTAAAACTAGCGCGTCGTTTGGCAGGACCAGCCCTTGGGCGTGCGCGAAAAGAATGAGGCTGTCCGGTTGTCGAGCAACGAAGGGAACAACATGAAGGGAGCGCGGCAGCGCAGACCCATGCGCGCCGAGCGCAACCTCCGGAAGACGCTACTCGCCAGCGCGCTCTATGCCGCGCTGAGCACGCATCACGCCTACGCGCAGGAACCGGTTGCGCGTCCTTCCACCGCGTTCGATCGCGGCATCAGCGGCATCAATCAGCCACCCTCTCATTTCGACGGCCGCATGATCCGCGCGCAGCAGCGCGTGGGCAAAAACGCGAGCACGCCCGAGCGCGATCCCAAGCCTGCCATGCAGCCCGTTCAGCAAATCGATCAGAACCCGCCCGCGCGTCCGCCGCGCCATACCGTGATGACCGCCGACGAGCGTCGGCTTTTGCGCCAGCACATCGAAGAGGCCGTGCGCGATCTCTACAAGCGCTGAACGTGTGTCGATGGATCGGCGCGCGTTTCTGTCGCTTCCGGCGGGTTGATCGGGTTGCCGTATTTCGGCGCTACGTTTGGACGCGGCGGTATGAAGGGGGTCGTGATCGTCGATCTCGATGGAGGCAACGACGGACTAAACACGGTCATTCCTTTTGCGGATCCGCGCTACGTCGAATTGAGACCGACGCTCGCGATCGCGCGGGATCACGTTCTGCGACTCGATGCGCGTACCGGACTGCATCCGTCGCTCGCGGCCCTTGATGCCCGCGTGGCGCGCGGGACAGCTCGCCATCGTCCAGGGTGTGAGTGATCCTGTGCCCAATCGCTCGCATTTCCGTTCGCAGCAAATCTGGCGCAGCGCGGCGCGAGCCGATGAATATCGAGACGACGCGTGGCTCGCGCATGCGAACGGCGATGCGAATGTGATCGCGCGCAGCGCCGATCGTGAAGCGTTTGTGACAGCCGCGCGCGACATCGCTTCGCATCATGACGCGGAGGGCGTCAAGGTCATTCATCTGATGCTGCACGGTTTCGACACGCACGAAAACCAGTCGACGCGTCACGCTGCGTTGCTCGGACAACTGGCGCAAGGGTTGGCCATTCTGCATATCGAGTTGATGTGCGCAGGCGACTGGCATCGCACGCTCGTCATGAGCGTTTCGGAGTTCGGACGATCAGCATACAAAAACGAATCCGGTGGCACTGAGCATGGCGCGGCGTCGGTGCAATTCGTGATGGGTGGGAACGTGCGCGGTGGGATTTACGGCGAGCCGCCGCGTCTGAACGCGTTGGACGAAGAGGCGGCTTGCGCACGAGCGTGGACTTTTGCCGGCTCGTCGCGACGGCGCTCGATGTATGCGGGTCGGACCGTCAACCAACCCGTGTCGATCCTTTACCGATTCTGCGTGCTTAACGCGCGCGCCACGTGATCCACAGCTTGCGGATCGGCGTGAGCGTGATGCTCTGATGCAGCACCTGAAATCCCTCTCGCTCGATCTCGTCCAACCGCGCTTTGGACAGCGCCGCCTGCGCCAGCAGCACGCGCTGCGTCCTGTGCTCTTCAGGAGGAGTGGCGGCGAGCGTATT
This sequence comes from Caballeronia sp. BR6202001591004, assembly GCA_029439525.1. GTDB lineage: Bacteria > Pseudomonadota > Gammaproteobacteria > Burkholderiales > Burkholderiaceae > Caballeronia. The sequence goes on along the minus strand of JAQFVJ010000049.1, from coordinate 5,132 downwards.
GTCGATGGCGTGACGCGCGCGCTCGGTCTGGCAGCGCATCAGCGCGGTGAACGACTCGCCGTATTTGCGGTTGATGATGTCCGCCGCTGTCACGTCGAAGCGTTGCAACTCGTCGATCGGAATATAAATGCGACCATGCCGCGCATCGTCGCCGATCTCCTGGACGCATTCGGCGAGCAACAACGCCGCGCCGAGCGGTGCGGCCCACGATGCGACTTTGCCGGGATCGCACGCCGTCGTGCGCGCGACCGCCGTCGCAAACGCGCCGCCGGTCTGGTCGAGATAGCGCCGCAGACCGGGCCAGTCGAGGTAGCGCGCCTGATCCAGATCCATGCCGAAGCCGTCCGTCAGCGCGGCGAGCGAGGCGCGCTGCTCGTCGTCGAGCGCCGCCCCGGCGTGCGCCTGCAGCGCCTTCGTCACCGGATGCGTCAGCTCGCCGCCGTCGAGCCGGCCCAGTTCGCTCTGCCACCACGCGTGCTTGGTGCGACCAATGGTCGGATCGCTGGTTTCCTTTACCGTTTCTTCCAGTTCGCGGTAGAGGGCATACAGTGCGGTCAGGATCGGCTGGCGGGCGGCCGGCGCGCGGCGCAACGCGTAGTACGTGCTGGAGCCTTCGGGCGCGGCCTTTTGTTGGCAGTAGTCGTCGAAATTCACGGATGGAGCGTGTGGGGTGGGCGAGGGCATCGGGGCCGTCGCCTGTTATAGGAGGCAGTCGCTGCGCGCCGCGTTTGCAGACCGCTGCAGACGCTTATGCGCGCGGGCGCTCATTTTATCCGTCCGACGGACACGGCGCTCGGCGTTCCCTCACCTCCGGATGTGCGGCGGACCACTGACGACAAAATGGCCGCGCGCAACACTCCGGCATCGACTGACACGGGACCGATCTATGCCCCGTCCGACCACCGGAGGCGACCATGGCCCTGAGCAAAACCGGAAACAAGCAATTCGGCGACAAATGCCTGCCGTTCGTAGTGAGGAGCGTGGCCAGCGACTTCAGCTTCGACTTCCACGTGCCCGCGGCAAATGAGTGTGTCGCCGACGATCGGCCTGCACATCACCGCGCATCGTCAGACGGACGCGAAGCTGTCCTATCCGCTCAACGTCTTCGTCTACTGGCAGCCGTCGGGCGTACGGTGCTTCCTGTCGCACATCGACTGGCCGATCGCCGCCGCGTGCGAGCGAACTTATCCCGCAGGAAATTAAGCGGGCGATGGGTCAGTCGGGCGTCGACTTCGCGGGCCGCTCGCAGGACAAGGGCGAAGTGGTGATGGTCGAACTGGCGGAAATCACGCTGTAACCGCCGCGCGTTATCCTACGGACAGGACGCGCAAAAAACAAAAAGCCCCTTTGCAATCGAAAGGGGTTTTGGTGTTGTGGTGCGAGGAAGGGGACTCGAACCCCTACACCCTTGTGGGCGTCAGGACCTAAACCTGGTGCGTCTACCAATTTCGCCATCCTCGCAGCACGGTGTTCGTGCTGGGTTGCCGCGATTCCTTGCGTGATGCCATGCCCGGCGAGACTGCCGTATCCGGCACCGGTCTACTGTGCTAAACCGAAAATTTTAACCGATTCGTCTGGCGATGTCTGCGAAATTCCGTGGGAATGCCGCGCGGACATTCGCAGTATTGGAGACATACGCTCCGGCGTCCTGTCACGACGATGCGACGCAATGCCCGCCCAATGCACGATGCGATTGCAGCATGCGCGTGACCTGCCTACAATTCAGTTCGATTCGTTTCCTTTGTTTCCTCCGCTACTCTACATGACTCGCACCGCGCGCAATCGCTTCGTCGTATGGCTCGGCATCTCCGCCATGTGGCTCGCCATTGTCGCGCCGGTCATCAGTCAGACATTCGCGGCACGAACGTAGCGGATCATCCGTATGCCGCGCTGTGTACGGTAGACGCGCCCGCGGGTTTTCAGGTCAACACAATCGCATGTCGACGCCGGGCGCCTGTTCGCCACGGCTAGCGGCGATGAGCGCGCGGGTCATCACGATGCCGCGAGCCACTTCGACGCTTACTCGTATTGCGGACTGCTCGCGCATAACCTGCCGATAGCGCAGAACGTCGCGCTCGACGTTTCGATCGTCGAACGCGTCACGCGCGTCACTGTCGTCGCGCCCGTCGCCAAGTCCTTCAACGCCGCGTCCCCGCGCGCTTCCCGTCGTTTCCTGAAGCCGTTCCCGTCCGGTCGCATCCACGTTTGTGTCGTGCCTGAGTGCGCGCCATGCGTGCGATCGCTTGTCAGTTCTTTCAAGAATCCACGATGTTCTCGCTCCTTTCCCGAGCGCGACAGCGTCCACGCCATCGCGCCGGAGAGCAAGGTCGCCGGCACGCCCGCATCGCGCGCGTTTGCAGGCGATGAAGGGTGCCTTGCCGTGCAGGGGGTCTGGACGTCCCGAGCGGCCTTCGCCGGTGATCAGCCAGTTCGCGCCTGCGAGCGCGTCATCCAGCCCGATTTCGCGGGTGACCACTTCGGCGCCCGTTTCGAAGCGTGCGCCCAGCATATGCAGCGCGAAGCCGAGTCCGCCGGCCGCGCCTGCGCCGGGTTCGTTGCGCTTGGCGACACACCCATCGCCGCTTCGAGCAGATCGGCGAAATGGGCGAGGGCGGCGTCGATTTCCGCGATCTGCTCCGGCGTCACGCCTTTCTGCGGACCGAAGATTGCGGTGACGCCGTGATCGCCGGTGAGCGGATTGTCGACGTCCGACATGCCGACGAATTCCACATCCTTCTACTCGCACATCCAACCCGGATGGATCGATGCGCGCGATCTTCGCCAGCGCCGACGGGACGGGCTCGGTCCGCATCGAACAGTTTCAGGCACGCGCCGCCGTCGTTCGTGCTGCTGCCGCCGAGCGCGACGAAGAACCGGCACGCGCCCGAATCGAGCAGCGAGCGGATCGCCTCGCCCATGCCGAGCATGCTGCGCGCGGTGACGACGGGTACGGCCATGCCGTCCGGATCGGTGATGCCGACGACTTCCGCCGTCTCCAGAATTGCGCTGCCGTCGGCGAGCATCGCGTCGAGCGTGCCTTCGCCGCCATCGGCCATCGGACGAATGCGGATCTCGGCGTCGGGACGCGCGCGTCGGGTGCCTTCGGCGGACAGCGAGCGAGCCCTTGAAGGAATCGGGAGCGATGACAACTACGGGAGCAGGCGTGACGTCAGGCATGGCGATGTGTCTCGTGTGTTCTGTTCTCGATGGGCGCACTTGAAGTGCAGCGGTGAGACGCCCCATGCATGCCCTTCGCGCATGCGTCTGATGTGCTCCCGCAATGGATTGCACGCCCGGGCGGAGCGACGCGTGAATCGTGCGCCGGCAAGCTTAACAGCGTGCCGCGCGACGCAAAATAGCGCCGCTGCCATAACCGGAATCGTGCTGGAATTGTGCGCGCGCGATGACGCAGAAAACGCGGATTTACGCCGAATTTCAGGCCAAAAACCGGCGAAAACCGGTTGAAATGCGCTGTTCGGCGATTCAACCCGGAGCCTTCGGATTTGTTTGCTAAAATATTACGTTATGGTTGGCGATACCGCGCCGGCGGCAGCCCGGATACCGGGGAGCGCATGCCTCGCATCGATCCTCGAAACCTCCGCGCTGATTTTGGCCCGGCTCACGCAGATAACGCATACGGACCCGCGCCCTTTAGAACCGCGGAAGAACCGAACACCGAACATTGAAATAATCTAGGACGATTGAAGCCATGGCTAACGTTGAAAACCTCGGCAAGCTCGAACGCCGCGTGACGATTTCCCTTCCCCGCGACCTCGTTGAGAAGGAAGTGGATTCGCGCATTCGCCAGTTGGCCAAGACCGTGCGCATGCCGGGTTTCCGCCCGGGCAAGGTGCCGCTCAAGATGGTGTCGCAGCAGTACGGCGGCCAGGTTCACGCAGAAGTGCTGAGCGACAAGGTCGGCAAGGAATTCTTCGACGTCACGCGCGCCGAAAACCTGCGCGTGGCAGGCCAGCCGAGCTTCGCACCGAAGGTCGAGGGCGGCGAAGACCAGTTCGCGTTCGACGCCACCTTCGAGGTGTATCCGGAAGTCAAGCTGGGCGACGTCGGCACGGCCGAAATCGAGCGTACCGTCACTACCATTTCGGAAGCGGAAGTCGACCGCACGCTGTACATCCTGCGCAAGCAGCGCGTGCACTTTCACGCACGCGGCGAAGGCGGCGACGGCGGTGCGAACACCGCAGCGCAAAACGGCGACCGCGTGATGCTGGACTTCGTCGGCAAGATCGACGGCGTGGCGTTCGAAGGTGATACGGCGAATGACTTCGCGTTCGTGCTGGGCGAAGGCCGCATGCTCCCCGAATTCGAAGCTGCCGCGACTGGCATGAAGATCGGCGAAGAGCGCACGTTCAATCTCAAGTTCCCGGACGACTACCACGGCAAGGATGTGGCGGGCAAGACGGCGCAATTCACCCTCACGATGAAGAAGATCGAGTGGCCGCACCTGCCGGAAGTCGACGCGGATTTCGCGAAGTCGCTCGGCATCGAAGACGGCGATCTCACCAAGATGCGCGGCGAGATCAAGGACAACCTCAAGCGTGAAGTCAAGCGCCGCACGCAGCAGATCGTCAAGAATCAGGTGATGGACGCGCTGCTCAAGATTTCCGAGCTTGACGTGCCGAAGGCGCTGATCGAGCAGGATCAGGAGCGCCTGGTTGAAATGGCCCGTCAGGACCTGCAGCAGCGCGGCGTGCCGAACGCCGCCGACGTGCCGATCCCGGCCGAAATGTTCGCCGAGCAGGCCGAGCGTCGCGTCAAGCTCGGCCTCGTGCTGGCCGAGCTGGTGAAGGCCAATGAACTGCAGGCGAAGCCCGAGCAGATCCGCGCGGAAGTCGACGAGTTCGCCAAGAGCTACGAAGACCCGAAGGAAGTCGTCCGCTGGTATTATTCGAACCAGCAGCGCCTCGCCGAAATGGAAGCGTACGTCGTTGAAAGCAACGTCGTCGACTTCGTGCTCAGCAAGGCGAAGGTGACCGACAAGGAAGTCAGCTTTGAAGAAGCTAGCGCAACGGCGCAAGCCTGACGCGTAGGGTTTGAGGGCTTGAGGGCGTGCGGGGTCGTCGGCGTTGACGGCCCCGCACGCCTTTTTTGCATTAAAGTTTGTGCGTTCGCTT
>JAQFVJ010000048.1 GCA_029439525.1 Caballeronia sp. BR6202001591004 | reverse complement strand
CGAAGCCACCGAACCCACCACCGCCTCGCCCAAACCCAATTGCCGATGAGCGTTCCGCCACTCACCGTCACCGCGCCGCAGCTTCGGCCGCCGCATCCGTATATCGCGATCGAAGGGCCGATCGGCGTCGGCAAGACGACGCTCGCCACGCTGCTCGCCAAACGCTGGTCGATGCGCACGCTGTTCGAGCGTCCGCAAGACAACCCGTTTCTCGAGCGCTTCTACCGCAACACCACGCGTCACGCGCTCGCGACGCCAACTGAGCTTCGCGCTGCAGCGTGTCACGCAGGCGCGCGAGGCCGCGAATCTGCTCGCGACCCGCACACCGCTGATGGCCGACTTTCTCACGCAGAAGAGCGAAATCTTCGCGCGGCTCACGCTGTCCGACGACGAATTCGCGCTGTACAGGAACATCGCGTCGCGCGTCGATTCGAACGGGCCGGTGCCGGATCTCGTCGTGTATCTTCAGCCGAGCCCGGAAGTGCTGTTCTCGCGCATCCAGAAACGCGCGCTGCCAAAATGGAGTTGCAAATCTCGGATTCCTATCTGCGCGCGCTGACGGATGCTTATAACGAGTTCTTCTATCACTACGACGCCGCGCCGGTGCTCACGGTGGACGCGGAACATCTGAATCCGCTGACGTCGGAAGAGGATCTCGCGCTGCTCGTCGAACGGATCGAAACGATGCGCGGGCGCAAGGAATTCTTTGTCAAAGGCGTCTCGGTCTGAGCGCGCTTTTTTAAACTGAATTAAACTGAAACGATAATGACGTATCTCCAGGAAACGGATCGCTCGACAATCACCGTCCCGAAACTTCAGGCTATGCGCGAGGCCGGCGAACGCATCGCGAAGCTCACGTGCTACGACGCGAGCTTCGCGGCGCTGCTCGATCGCGCGGGCGTCGATGTGATGCTGATCGGCGATTCGCTCGGCAACGTGCTGCAAGGCCATTCGACGACGCTGCCCGTCACGCTCGACGACATCGCGTATCACACTGCATCGGTGTCGCGCGGCAACAAGAGCGCGCTGATCGTCGCGGACATGCCGTTCGGCACGCTTGGCTCGAAAGAAGAGGTGTACGCGCACGCCGTGAAGCTGATGCGCGCCGGCGCCGCGATGGTGAAGATCGAAGGCGGCGAATGGCTCGCGGAAACGGTGCGCTTTCTCGTCGAACGCTCAATTCCGGTGTGCGGGCATGTCGGGCTGACGCCGCAATCGGTGCAGGCGTTCGGCGGCTTCAAGGTGCAGGGCAAGTCGGAAGCCGCCGCCGAGCAGATGAAGCGCGATGCGCTCGCGCTCCAGGACGCGGGCGCGCAACTCGTCGTGATCGAAGCTGTGCCGACGCTGCTCGCGCGCGAAGTCACGGAGAAGCTCGCGATTCCAACCATTGGCATCGGCGCGGGCATCGACTGTTCCGGGCAGGTGCTCGTGCTGCACGACATGCTCGGCGTTTTTCACGGCAAGCGACCGCGCTTCGTGAAGGATTTCATGCAGGGGCAGCCGAGCATTTTCGCGGCCGTCGAGGCGTATGTACGTGCCGTGAAGGACGGCAGTTTTCCCGGGCCCGAACACACTTTCTGATGCACGGCGCAGACGCGAATCGTTTGCGCGCGGTTCCCGCTTTTGATTTCGCCCACCGACTGCGCTTTCTCGTACATACTGGCAAGATTCTTGCCCATAAGCTCAGCGACAGTCACCCATAAAAGCGAGAACCAACATGTATGTGGCACGCCCTTTCCGATGAATATGTCCGCGGTCGGCGCGCTGGTCGCGTTCGGCGTGGCGCATGTGGTGGCCGGAATCGGTTCGCAGCGCAACTGGCGCATGCTGCGGTGACGCGCTGGTTCTTCGTCGCGGCCGCGGTGTTCTGCCTGCCGCAATTGCTCGATTTGCTGATCGGCGCCGATTCGCACACGGCGTTCATCGAGCTTCAGGGAAAAATCATCGGCTGCGCGCTCGCGCTGTTCTGCGCGCCGATTGTCAGTCACCGGATCGGCTACGAGTGACGTCCGGCACGTTTTCTTCGCATAGCTGCCCGTTCCTGTCCGCTTTCACGCGCCCGATGCGCGCGGCACCTTCCGTGTACAGAGGCGATTGTCTTTGCGCTCCGGCAAACGTAAGTCTGATCGAACGTGACCTCGGAATTTTCTGGTAGTCACGTACCCAACAGATACCTTACTGTCGGAATGATCCTTGCGTCGATTTCATGCGCTGAAATTCGTTTATTAATTCGCTATCCGAATCAAATGGTATGCGAGAGGCAGGCAATTTCGATCGATGGAGCGACTCTATATTTGACATCTTGAGAAATGGCGTGTGCCCGCGCTTGCGTTTCTGTGCGTCATCGGCACAGCGCCTGCCCCGGCCGCGCCCGATTGTTCGGCGATGACCAGCCGATCTATCAATCGGTCAATCCGACGATACAAAACAGTTTGCTCACGCCGTGGCAGGACGAAATCAACAATGCTGCCCGCAATAACGGCCTCACGGACAAGCGCGGCGTGCTGTTTCTCGCTTCGCTGAATCAGGCGAACGGCCTAGTTGCCGTGTCGGGAATATATCATATAATATAAATGACTTCTTCTACACTAACCTGACGTCCGCGGCCACCCTATAGTTATCAGCCGACGGGCTCGGTGTTCTATGCATCGCGCGACAATGCGGCCGGCTGCAACGTGTCAGTGTATCGCTTCGTGAAAAACAACCTGCGGCGGTACGCGGTCACGCCCGCGGATTAGGCGCTGTTAAAGGCCGATAACTGGACCAACGCAGTCGTGATGTTCTGGACGCCGCGGGCGAATCCGAAATTCGCCATCGCGATCATGCCGAACACGCAAATAGAAGTGGGCGTGGGTAGCAGCAGCAAGGATGACAAGCGCTTCGGCAATCGCGCGCAATGGCTCGCCGATGGCCGTTATACGCTGACCCTGCGATACGTTCTGCACAGTGGCGATGTTACGGACTGGGGTGAGCGTGACGCCTCGCAACTCGACGTGGCCGATGCCGCGGCGAAACAACTTGAACAGGTGAAGTTGCCGTATCTGTTCAGTGTCGGCAATCACAACACGAATGCTGTGTGCGTTGGCGGGAGCGATTGCGGCGCCGGATCACGCACCTGGGAAGCGGTTCGTCAATTCCCGAAGTTCAACCAGTATTTCAAGGGACGCTTCAACAACGGCAATCTCGCGGGCCAGTTCGCAGCGGATGACCTGTCTAAAGTCTATAGCACGTTCGAAGCGGGCGGCTTCACTCAAGCGATGCAGCGCGTCGCGTAGTGTCCGCCCGCGGCAACAATGCGGTTGCTTATCTGCAGGCGTTTCACTCGACGCGAACCAACCCGACTCGCATCGTGGAAATCGACACGGACGCCAACACGGCGACCAGCTACATTTGCGCACCGTACACGAATGAATGCTTCGATCAGTACTGGAGTCAGGACGTCAACATGAAATACGTCCGCTGAGCAAGCGCCGGGCACGGCGAGAGAGATCTGACTCACAACCCATCATCGACATGCCCGGCACGCTGTGCGACAGCACCGATGCCGCGACGAACACGCCGATCATCGCTATCGTCTCGATCCGCATCGCGCGGATGACCGTGCGTGCGTGCGTTGCGGACGCCGTGTATTGCAGTCGCGGCAGCGCGCGCCAACGGTTCAGCGCGCCGACCGCGAGCGCCGTGGCCACACCGCGAGCGCCGTGGCCACGAGCGCGAGCTTCACGATCAGCGCATAGCCCCACACGCTCGACGTCAGCACCATCGCCGATCCGCCGGTTCCGCGCCACGCGTTGAATGCGCCCGTCGTGATCACCAGCCCCACCGCGACGACAGCCGCATGCGACATGCGCCACACGATGCGCACGAGAGACGCGCGCGACCGACATATCCAGCGCCTGCAGCACGAACAACGCGCCCGCGATGACCACGCCACCCCACGCCGCTGTCGCAAGCAGGTGAACCGTCTGCACGATTTCCGGCAGCGAGAACGCGCCGGCATCGGCGGCATGGCCGATGGCCGACTTCCCCGCCGCCGCGATCAGCGCGCCGAACAGGCCGAACGTCAGCCGCGACGACGTGAGCTTTCTGCCCGTCGCCATCGCCAACAAAAACAGTACGCTGCCGACGCACGCGATCGACCAGCCCACGCCCGCGTACGTCGCCGTCGAGACGAGCCAGAGCGATGCGCCTGCATCCGCAAGTGACGAGCCGCTCATCGCCGCCGACAGCAGCCATAGCGAGAAGAAGTTGCAAAGCACGAGCAGAATCGCCGCGCCGGCGCCGGTTCGCGCCGCGCGCCGCCAGCCGCGATGCGCGGGCGATACGGACGCGAACGCCTGTTCCGAGCACAACCAGCCATCGAGTAGCAGCGCGCCAAGCGCGCAGGCGAAGGCGATATCGCCGAGCGCGGCAAACGCGATCTGCGCGAGCGAAAGCGGATCGCCGCTCATGCCGCGAAGGCGCGCACGCCGGATACGAAGAAGAAAGCAGAACGACCGCTCATCGGGTGCGAAAGATGCGGAAGCATAAACGGCGAAGTCTAAACCCTGCAGCAGGCAGTCGGCATGGAGCAAAACGCCTTGATACTTGGCGCTGCGCTTACTTAAGTAAGAAGCTTGCGACGTGGGACCGTGACATCATTACGTCACACGTCGACACTTTGTCGATCTGCCGATGTATGCCGCTTTGCAGCACATTCGTGCGAGGTAGTCGAGGGCCGCGCGGCATATTGTCGCAATGCAACGATACAGCCATCGCACAATCGCTTACAGATTGCATCAAATAGTCATCATCATGCATCGGTGATAGAATTTCGTGTCGCATCAGAGGCTCGTCGAGCCGCTGTGGCCGTGGTCTGCCCCACCTTCGCACCGAGCCGCACGAAGTTCGGCAGGTCCCCGAATTTCATGGAGTGAGTGTCGCGTGTTTTCAAGACGTATTTTCCGTCCGCTGCTTGCATTGGCACTGATCAGCAGCGCCGGCATTTTCGGCGCAAGTCAAGCGCAGGCCCAGCCGGCCAATCAACTGGCGACTGACAGCATGGCAGCGCGCGTCAAAGGCTGCACGGCATGCCACGGCGTGCATGGCGAAGGCACGGACAACGACTACTTCCCGCGTCTTGCCGGCAAACCTGCCGACTATCTGTACAACCAGCTTCAGAATTTCCGCGAAGGCCGGCGCAAATATCCGCCGATGAACTACCTCGTCACGTATCTCTCGGCCGACTACCTTCATCAGATCGCGACGTACTTCTCCAACCAGCGCCCGCCGTATCCGCAGCCGACCAAGTCGAACCAATCCGCGTCGACGCTCGCGCGCGGCCAGCAAATCGTGCTGAACGGCGATCCCTCGAAGAACATTCCCGTGTGCGCGGCCTGTCACGGCAAGAGTCTGACCGGCATGCAGCCGGCCATTCCGGGTCTCGTCGGCCTGCACTCGGATTACATCAGCGCGCAGGTCGGCGCATGGAAGTCGGGGACACGCCACGCGAAAGCGCCTGATTGCATGCAGCAGATCGCCTCGCGCCTGACCGACGACGACGTGACCGCCGTCGCCGCGTGGCTCTCCACGCAACAAGTGCCCGCCAACCCGGTGCCCGCGCCCGCTGGCTCGTTGAAAACGCCGCTCGCCTGCGGCAGCGAACCGCAATAAGGCGTCTGGAGCGACAACACAATTGAAACGCAAGTCCCTGTTCGCACTTTCCTCGGCTGTCGTGGTGGCAGCCGTCGCAGCCGTCACCGTCCTCTGGTCGGGCGGCGACGACATGCATTCGGGCGGCGCCATCGCGGCAACGCCAGCCGACAAAGCGCCCCCCCCCCTCAAACAAGGCGAGTACCTCGCGCGCGCCGGCGACTGTATCGCGTGCCATACGGTTCGCGGCGACAAGCAGTTTGCGGGCGGCCTGCCGATGGCCACGCCGTTCGGCACCATGTTCGCGCCGAACATCACGCCGGACGATCAGTACGGCATCGGCAAGTGGACCTCGGACGACTTCTACCGCGCGATGCACACCGGCCGTTCGAAGGACGGTTCGCTGCTCTATCCGGGCTTCCCGTTCACGAGCTATACGAAGGTCACGCGCGCCGATTCGGACGCGATCTACGCGTATCTGCGCTCGGTCGCGCCGGTTTCGGAACCGAGCCGTCCGCACGAACTGCGCTTCCCGTTCAACAACCGTAACCTGCTGATCGGCTGGCGCACGCTGTTCTTCTCGGAAGGCGAGTACAAGCCGGATCCGACCAAGTCGGTCGAGTGGAACCGCGGCGCGTATCTGGTCGAGGGCCTCGGTCACTGCGGCATGTGCCACACCTCGATCAACGCGATGGGCGGTCCGGTCAGCTCGGCGGCCTTCGCGGGCGGGCTGATTCCGCTGCAGAACTGGTATGCGCCATCGCTGACATCGAATAAGGAAGCCGGCCTCGGCGACTGGGACATCAAGGACATCAACGATCTGTTGAAAACCGGTGTGTCGCAGCGTGGCACGGTGTTTGGCCCGATGGCCGAAGTCGTCCACAACAGCCTGCAGTACATGAACGACTCCGACATCAACGCGATCTCGACGTATCTCAAGTCGATCCCGCAGAAGAAGAAAGCGCCGGAATCGCTGCAACTGGAAACGTCGGAGAAGTTCGGCGGCGAACTGCTCACGATGGGCAAGAAGGTCTACACCGAGAACTGCGCGAAGTGCCACGCGGAGAACGGTCTGGGCAAGCCGCTGGCGTATCCGCCGCTGGCCAACAACCAGTCGATCCAGATGCCGTCAGCCGTCAACCCGATCCGCATGACGCTGAACGGCGGTTATCCGCCGAGCACAGAAGGCAACCCGATGCCGCACGGCATGCCGCCGTTCGCGCAGGCGCTGTCGGATACGGAAGTGGCCGCGGTCGTGACGTACATCCGTATGTCGTGGGGCAATCACGGCACGCCGGTGTCGCCGCAACAGGTGAGCAACCTGCGTTCGGCGCCGCTCGACTGATGTTCTACGGTCCCTCGCCGGGACAGCGTACAATACGCGCCGGGGCGCAGCCTTCATGTCGGGGCCGCGCCCCTCGTCTTTGTGGCATTCGTTTTGTAGTGGTACGTTGGGGCTATCGTGGCTCGTAGTGGAAGATCGTATGCACGTCGGTGAGCGCTTCAACAGCATCAGCCATCTGATCGGCACGCTGTTGTCGATCGAGGGTCTGACGGCGCTCATCACGATGGGCGCGCTCGATCGCGATCCCTACAAGATCGTGAGCTTCGCGGTGTACGGTGCAATGCTGTGCGCGTTGTATCTGATCTCGACGCTGTATCATTGGGCGGGCGCGCACGCCGCGCGTCAAGGCAATCCTCTGCAGAAGAAGTGCGATCACTCCGCCATCTACTTGCTGATCGCCGGCAGCTACACGCCCTTTACACTGGTGACATTGCGCGGTCCGTGGGGCTGGTCGCTCTTCGGCGTGAGCTGGGGGCTGGCTGCTCTCGGCATCGTGCAGGAACTCACGCTCGGGCGTCGCACCCGCAGCGTATCCACCATGGCTCTACGTGCTGATGGGATGGCTCGCGCTCGTGGCGGTCCATCTGCTCGTAGCGGCGATGCAACTTAAGGCCAGACGGTGTGTCTTGATAGCGCGTCGATTCTCGCGGCAATGCCAGGCGGCCGACAACCGCCGATCACATGGCCCGCCGCCCGATTTTTTGCGAGCGTCGCGCGTGCGCTGCCGCGGCTGAATATCGATTCGCCGACATGCACACCGCTCGCCATAACAAACTCGAACATCCTTTATGTCTTTTGATTCGCTCAGCTTGTCTGAACCTCTGCTCCGCGCTGTCAACGAACTGGACTACATGAACCCGACTCCGATCCAGCTTCATGCCATTTCCGCCGTTCTGAAAGGCGGCGACCTGCTGGCAGGCGCGCAGACGGCACCGGCAAGACCCCGGCTTCACGTTGCCGATCCTGCAACGTCTCTCGCAACTCGCGCACGCGACCAGCGGCGCGAAACGTCCCGTGCGCGCGCTCATTCTCACGCCCGATGCGCGAACTCGCGGCGCAGGTCGAGGAAAGCGTGCACGCGTACGGCAAGTATCTGAAACTCAGGTCCACCGTCATGTTTGGCGGCGTGGGCATCAATCCGCAGATCAAAGCACTGAAGCGCGGTGTCGATATCGTCGTGGCGACGCCGGGACGTCTGCTCGATCACATGCAGCAGAAGACCATCGACGTGTCGCAGCTCGAAATCATCGTGCTCGATGAAGCCGCCCGCATGCTCGACGTGGGCTTCATCCACGACATCAAGCGCGTGCGCGCGCGTCTGCCGGAGAAGAGCCAGAACCTGCTGTTCTCGGCGACGTTCTCGGACGAGATTAAGGCGCTCGCCGACGGCCTGCTCGATTCGCCCGCGCTCATCGAGGTCGCGCGCCGCAATACGATGGCCGAAACCGTCGAGCAGAAAATCTATCCGGTCGATCGCGATCGCAAGCGCGAACTGCTGACGCATCTGATCCGCACCAACAACTGGTTTCAGGTGCTCGTGTTCACGCGCACCAAGCACGGCGCGAATCGTCTGGCCGAGCAGTTGACGCGCGACGGCATCAACGCGCTCGCGATGCGACAGATGCGGTATCGATATCGATCAACTGCCGCATGTGGTCAATTTCGATCTGCCGAATGTGCTGGAAGATTATGTGCATCGCATCGGCCGCACGGGGCGCGTGGGCGCGGAAGGCGAAGCGGTGTCGCTCGTGTGCATGGGTGAGCATCAGTTGCTGCGCGATATCGAACGCCTCATCAAGCGGCCAATTCCGCAGGAAGTGATCGGCGCGGGCTTCGAACCGGATCCGAACGCGAAGCCCGCGCCGATTCAGCACCGCAGCCAGGGCCGCAGTGGTCTGCGCGAAGGCGCGCCGCGTCGTGAAGGGCAGTCGCGTGGCAATGCCGAAGCGCGTCGTGGCAACGGCAACGACGGCGGCGAGTTGCGTCACGATGGCGCGGGACGTGGTGCGTCACAAGGAGAATCGCGTGGCGATGGTCGTCCGGCGAATGGTTCTGCCAACGGTCAGCCTTCGCGCGAGGCCGCTCCAGCAAAAACCGGCATCGTCAAAACCTAATCACAGCACCGCTTCGACGCCGCGCCGCATCCAACGATGCGCCGGCTTACGCCGGACATGTGGCGAATCCACGTAGCAAGACGACAATCCCGGCGCATTACTCGGCGGCAAGCCGCGCACGAATGGCGGCGCCGCACGTCGCGATTGCGTGCGTTCGGGTGATCGTTGATTTGTTTTGATTCGGTCCGAGCGGGTCGTTTGTGAATTCGATCCGCGCGTCCTCTTGACGTCTCAGCCAGCCGCGCTCGCTGCCCGCTTCAACCATTCGATTTGCTCACGCCAACGCGACTGCACGCTGGTCTCTTGCGCCAGGTCGAACGTAATCCCGCCAGTCAGCCGCGCATAACCTACGCGTTGCGCTTCCCCATTCTCGATCGTGCCGACGAAGCACGCGAGCGGCACATCGTCGAGCGTCACGCGACGCACGTCCAGTTGCACCTGAAAGAACGCGGCATCGGCAACGAAAGCGAGTGTCGCGCGATGGCTCGTGATGACCGCCTGCGCGGTGGGCGATGTCGGCCATAGCGCAAAGCAGAGCGTGCCGACATCAGGCGCGAGCAACTCTCCGGCGCTCAGCAAGGCGGTCCGAACGCGTCCGCCCTGATCGACCACACTCAACGAAGCAGCGAACCCTTTCGGCGCGCCTGTCAGGGTGCCATCGAACATCGTTTGTTGGGATAGCGACGCCGCAGCATCTTTCATGGGCGCTCACTCCGGATGAAGAAAACGGACGATGCCGATTGCGAAGCGCGCCGGCATCGTCCCCGCGTGCGTGACGATCTCAGCGGAAGAAGAACTGCGTCATCTTGGTGAGCGGGTAGTGCACGCCCGGCTGAATGCGCGCCGGCAAATCGAGCGGCTTGAGCAGCATCTTGATGCATTGATCTGCCGACAAGTTGCGCCGCACGAGCGCATTGACGCGCGCGGACAATTCGCGATTGTAGTCGTCGTCCTTCACGCGCTTCGGATAACGAATCGCGAACACATGACGCAGCGCGATTTCCGAGTCCTCGCTCTTAAGTTCGGCCACGCGCCGAATCAGCGCACCGAGCACCGCAAAACGAGCATTGCCTTCGATCTTGTTCCACTTCTTGAAGAACTGGAAAAAGTGCTTGTAGTGGCGCACTTCGTCGGTGCGGATATTGTCAGTGATCTCCTTGAGCACCGGCTCGTCCGAGCACTTGTTGATCGCGCGATACAGCGTGGCCGTGCCCGTCTCGACGACACAGCGGGCCACCATCTCCAGCGCGCGCTTCTTCTCGAAAGCCTCGTAAGAGCAGGTCTTCGAATACTCTTCGAAGAAGTTACGGAACGCCGTGTCCCAGTCAAAGTCGGGCCACACGTGATGGATGTAAGTCTTGAACGCCCGGCCGTGCTGCATCTCCTCGGGCTCCCATTCGTCGTTGAGCCACGCGGCGATCTCCGGATCGTCCTTGAAGTACGTGGAGAGATTGCTCGCGTAGAGATCCGTGCCGCTCTCGATGAACGAGCACGCGCACAACAACAGAAGAAGGTCTTCGTTCGATGCCGCGCGTCGACGATCGATCCGCGTAAGGTCGATGTCTTCGATGCGCCACGGCATCACATGAGTACTGGTTTGCATATAATCGCGCTCCCTTTTGGACCGAACGCGCCATCGGCCTGAAAAAGACAGCCGAGGTTGAAGTAATTCCACATACGGCTCGGTTCAGTTCGACTCCGATCTTAGCGGCTTGTTTATCAATCTTAGCCGTCCTGCAACGAGTTTGCTGACATGGAAACAGACTCGCACGAAGCACGTGAGGTTCCTCGCAAGTCAAATTCTTACGACTCGTTCGAACGGCTATCGCGCTTTAAAGCAGGAAGCGTGCCGTTGGACGCTGCGTCCTGTCAGCAGACGGCTGACAACGCACAAAGGCGGCCGAAGCCGCCCTTGCGATTGTTATTTCAGGTTGCCAGTGAAATGCCGGGCGATGTGCTGTGCTCAATGCATGCGTTGCGTACGCGGCATGCGACGATCACGAGCGACGCGCCCAATAGTACGACCGCAAGCAGGACGTAATAACTCGGCGCGAGCTTGTCACCCGTCAGATGAATGAACGCCTCGACGATAGTCGGCGCAAAGCCGTCAAACAAGGTCACGCCAAGCGCGTAGCCAATGGACAGGCCCGTAGAGCGCACGCGCGTGGGAAAGATCTCGGACATGAGCGCGGGCATCGGACCGGAGTACGCCGCCTTGAGAATGCCTGCGACCGCTTGCAGCACCACGAGCGATGCCACCGTCGGGGGTGCCTGCAGCCACGCAAAAATCGGACAGGTGGCAACGCCCATGACGATGGATGCGCCCAGCATGATGCGAATCCGCCCGAGCTTATCGGACAGCGCACCCATGATCGGCGAGAAGATGAACTGCAAGCCGCCGTTGAGCACGACCCCGGCAAACGACGCCGTTGCGGGCAGATGCAACTGCTTGACCGCGTACATCGGCATATAAAGAGTTGCAGAACATACACGCCGACCGTCGATTGCGCGACGATGCCGATCTCCAGCAACAGGTTGATCCATTGGTTCGAAAACGACGCGCCCTGCGCGGCCGACTGCTTTTCCGTGCGCTGCGACTGATTGGCGAGAAATTCGGGCGTTTCGTCCAGATGCGAGCGGATGTAGTAACCGACCGGCCCGACCAACAAACCGAACACGAACGGAATGCGCCAGTCCCAGCTTTCGAGTTGCGGTTGCGGCAGCCACGCCGACAACAGCGTGCCGAACGCGGCCGCCAGGATCGCGGCAAGCCCCTGACTGGCGAACTGCCAGCTCGCGTAATAACCGCGCTTCGATTCGCTGTGCTCGACCATGAACGCCGTCGCGCTGCCAAACTCGCCGCCGACCGCGAAGCCCTGAATCAGCCGCGCAAGCAGAATGGGCATCGGCGCCGCGATGCCGATGTGCTGATACGACGGCATGACAGCCATCGTCAGCGTGCTGACCATCATGAGCAGGATCGCGAGCGTGAGCGCGGCCTTGCGACCTTTGCGGTCGCCGTAGACGCCCAGCACGATCGTGCCGAGCGGACGCATCAGAAACGAAATGCCGAACGTGCCGATGGCGAGCATCGTCGACAGCCATGCTGGAAGCAGACTCGGGGCTGCGCATCGCGCAATTGCGCGTCGATGGCGGTGCGTGCGCGAACGATCTGCTGATGCAGTTTCAGCCCGATGTGCTCGGCGTCGATGTCGTCCGGTCGCGCTCGGCGCGGCGTATCTCGCGGGACTGGCGGTCGGGTACTGGAAGGACATCGAGGAATTGAAAATGGCAACTGGACAAGCCATTCGAGCCGTCTATGGCGACTTCCGATGTCGAACAATCGCTCGCCGGCTGGAAACGCGCGGTCGATGCAGCCAAAGCATGGGCAGATGCATGGCGCCACCGCATGTCTTAATTGCATCCCCCACGATCACGACAGCACGTCACCGAAATCGCCGCGCACGCCCGATTCAACGAACGAAGGCAACTCGTCCATATGCGCCATGATCCGCGTGACGCCCGTTTCGCGCAGCACCAGCGCGTAGCCGGCCGGAATATGGCTGGCACCGACGAACGCGATGGCCCTCATGCCCGCCGCGCGCGCCGTAGTCAATCCGGCGATGCTGTCCTCGACCACGAGACAGCGCTCGGGTGAAACACCGAGCGTTTTGGCGGCGAAGAGATACATCGGGATAAGGCTTCGGCCGCGCGACCTGCTGCGCGCTGAACACGCGCTCGCCCACGATCTCGTCCAGCCCCGCGCGCCGTACCGATGCGCGCACGCGCTCCATGCGGCTGTTCGACACGACCGCGACCGGCAGCCCGCAGCGCACAAGTGTATCGCGCACGCCGGCGATCGGACCGACCGATTGCGCGAGCTCCTGCGACACGCGCACCTCGATCGTATCGACGAAGTTCGGCGGCATCGCAATGCCGAACTTCGTTTCGAGAGCGGCCAGAAAACGCGAGGTCTGCTGGCCGAAGGCAGTCCTGACGGACGATTCGAAATCGATGCCGGGAAAAGTCTCCGTCAGGACGGAAAGCATCACGCGATCGGCGATGACTTTGCTATCGACGAGTACGCCGTCGCAGTCGCAAATGAGGTGATCGATCATGGTGGCTCGTGGTATGTTGAGCTGCCATCATATCGTTCAGCACGCGTCGGCTACCTCGTCGGCCACCTTTGCGTTAGTCGGCATGCGCGGCGTGTTGAGTCGCGCGGCGAACCAGGTCACGGCGGGCGCGGCGACTGCAACCACGGCCACCGCCCAGTGCAACGCGTCGAGACCGTAGCCGTGCGTCAGCACCGCGCCGCCCGCATTGCCGATGTTGAACGCGCCGATGTTCAGGGTCGAGGCGAGATTCGGCGCGTCCTTGGCTTTTTCGACGCGCGCGTCTGCAACACGGCGGCACGGTCGCGAACGCCGCGATGCCCCCACACGAAGATCGTCACGATCGCCGCGATCTGGCTATGGACTCGTCTTCGCGAATACGGCCATGACGATAACGAGCGCGATGAGAATGCCCATCAGCGAACGGTCGGCAAGCTTGCCGCCGATTGTGTTGCCGATCGTCAGGCCGATGCCGAACAACACGAGAATCAGCGTAACGGCGCGTGGCGAGAAGCCGCCGACCTGTTCGAGAATCGCAGCGATGTA
>JAQFVJ010000047.1 GCA_029439525.1 Caballeronia sp. BR6202001591004 | reverse complement strand
GAAGCCGCCGACCGTCGCGGCGATCGCGACCATCAGAGCCGCGAGAATGCGTGTGCTTTTCATGAGCGTGAGCCTAAGTGGAGTCAGCCGCCGATCTCGAGCGGCGGCGTATCGGGATGATCGAGCAGCGCGCGCACCGTCGCGGCGTTGGCGCGCGAGAGCTTGCCGCGGCCATCCGCGCGCACCGCGCCACGCAGATCATCGGTGCCATAGAGCGCGATATGGAGACCGACCGGCTCTTCGTCGCGCGAGCGAAGCAGAAAGCTCAGCGTTTCGACATAGCCGCGGCCAGCGAAATGGCGCGTTTCCGACACGTCGTACTGTACGTTGGCGTTCAGCAAGTAGATGGCGACTTCCTTCGGATTGTCACAAAAGCATTGCAGATGGATATCGGAGTGTTCGCCCGCCGTGCCGTTGAGCACCGCGCCGGTCAAATACGGATCGAAGGCCTTGAGCTTTTCCATCCAGTCGAGCGCGGCTTCGCGCATGCGGCGCAACGTGGCGGGCTGGCTGCCGCTCTGGAAAATCGCCTGATATTCGCGGATTTCCTCTTCGATCTGGTCGTTATCGGGCAGGAACTCGCCGCCGATCTTCGACTCGCCAACCACCTGCCGCGCGGCCTTTCGCTTCGCGGTGGAGTAGTCGAGACCATCCTCGGCGATCATCCGCGCAGCCGCGATCGCGATTTCCTCGCGCACGCGCTGCGGATCGAAATGTGATTTGCGAACCATTCCAGAATGATACTAGATAACGTTGCGCGCACTGTCCTCGCGCGGCTGACACGGCCGATGCAGCGCCGAGCGCCCAGGCGCGCTCGGTTACAATATGATGCTTCAGGCGCTTCGTCGACGAGTTTGCCGCCGGCGCCGTCTCCTGTTTCCGTACTTCATCTCATCTTCGCCCGCGCGGCGCGGACACGGTTTATGCACATCCACATCCTCGGTAATCTGCGGCACTTTCATGGGTGGACTCGCCGTCCTGGTGCGCGAAGCGGGCCACAAGGTCACCGGTTGCGATGCCGGCGTCTATCCGCCGATGACCACGCAGCTCGAGGCCCAGGGCATCGAGCTGATCGAGGGTTATGGCGCGGAACAACTCGCGCTCGAACCCGACCTCTTCGTTATCGGCAACGTGGTCACGCGCGGCAATCCGCTGATGGAGGAAATCCTCAATCGCGGCCTGCCGCATGTCTCCGGGCCACAATGGCTCGGCGAACACGTGCTCAATGGCAAATGGGTACCGTGGTCGCGGACACGCACGGCAAGACCATCACCAGTTCCATGCTCGCGTGGCTGCTGGAAGACGCGGGTCTGAATCTTGGCTTCTTGATCGGCGGCGTGCCGCTCAACTTCGGCATTTCGGCGCGGCTGACGGATTCGAGCTTTTTCGTCATCGAAGCCGAACGAGTACGACACCGCGTTCTTCGACAAGCGTTCCAAGTTCGTCTACTATCGGCCGCGCACGGCGGTGCTCAACAACCTCAAATTCGATCACGCCGATATCTTCCCCGATCTCGCTGCCATCGAAACGCAATTCCATCATCTCGTGTGCACGGTGCCGGGCATCGGACGCATCGGAACGGGCGCGAGGCGGCTTTGGAGCGCGTGCTGACGCGCGGCTGCTGGTCGGGCGTCGAGCGCTTCGGCGTGGACGGGGGCTGGCAGGTGTTGCCAGCCGAAGCGGGCGCGCGTCGACGAGCAGTTCGCCGTGTATTGGGAAGGCGAACGTCAGGGCGTCGTGGATTAGCAAGTGCAGGGCGAGCACAATCGCATAAACGCGCTCGCGCGGCGATCGCGGCGGCGCGCTCGGTCGGCGTGCCGCCGGCGCAAGCCGTGAAGTCGCTCGGCGCGTTCCGCAATGTCAAGCGTCGGAAGTAAAGGGCAGCGTCGATGGCGTGACCGTGTACGACGACTTCGCGCATCATCCGACCGCGATCGAAACGACGGTTGCCGGTTTGCGCACGCGCATCGGCGATGCGCGCATTCTGGCGGTGCTCGAGCCGCGCTCCAATACCATGAAGCTCGGCACGATGAAGGCGCATGCCCGAGCTTCGCGGATGCGGAATGCGGACCTCGTGTTCGGCTACGGCGCGCCCGAAGGCTGCGACAAGCTCGGCTGGGATGCTCGCGTCGCTCGGCGACAAGACGCAGACCTTCAACGAAATCGATCCGCTGGTGAAGGCAGTCACGGCCGCCGCGCGTCCCAGCGACCACGTGCTCGTGATGAACAACGGCGGCTTCGGCGGCGGCATCAGAAATTGCTAGACGCGCTTTCCGCGCGCCCCGTGCCCACTACGAAAGGAACCGCGTGATTCTCTACCTGCACGGCTTTCGCTCCTCGCCTCAATCGTTCAAGGCGCGCGTGATGCATGCGCACCTCGCCGAACTCGGCCGGCTGAGCGAATGGCAGTGTCCGGTGTTGCCGGTCTCGCCGCTCGAGGCGGTCGAACTGGCGGAATCCATCGCGGCGAAAACGCTGCCGAAGTACCTCACCGTCGTCGGCAGTTCGCTCGGCGGCTTCTACGCGACCTATCTCGCGGAAAAGCACGGCTGGCGCGCCGTGTTGCTGAATCCGGCGGTCGTGCCGCAGGATGACCTGAGCCACTATCTCGGCGAGCAGCCGTTGTGGCACGGCGGCAGCATCGTCGTGTTGCCGTGTCATCTGGATGAACTGCGCGCGCTCGCCATCGAGAAAATCACGCGTCCCGAGCGCTATTTCCTGATTGCCGCAACCGGCGACGAAGTGCTCGATTACCGCACGATGCTCGCTCATTATCCGGGCGTGCGCACGACGCTGATCCAGGACGGCGATCACGCAATCAGCGATTTTGCGCAGTATCTGGACGACGTTCTCGCGTTTTGCGGACGCCAACCGCCGCCGGCCGTGACGCCGGCGGCGGCGTGAACCGACATCGAATTCCTACGCCGGTGCGTGTTCTGCGACCCGGCCCACCGTCTACGAGAGTATTGAGTGAACATTTTCTTCGAGGAATCCGGTAGTTTCAAGGCCTGCTCCGTGCTGTCCAAGCAAGGCGACGCGTTTCAGGTCGAGCTTCCCGGCGGGCGTCGCGCGAAAGTGCGCGCGAAAGACGTGCTGATCAAGTTCGACAAGCCGGCGGCGAGCGAGCTGATGCAGGAAGCCGACACCATCGCGCAGCAGATCGATCTCGACTTCCTGTGGGAATGCGCGCCTGACGACGAATTCCCGTTCGCGACGCTCGGCGCCGATTACTTCGGCGACAAGTTCGGCCCGACCGAACGCGCCGCGCTCGTGCTACGCATGCACGGCGCGCCGGTCTACTTCCGCCGCAAGGGACGCGGGCAGT
The DNA here is from genome assembly GCA_029439525.1 of Caballeronia sp. BR6202001591004. Lineage (GTDB taxonomy): Bacteria > Pseudomonadota > Gammaproteobacteria > Burkholderiales > Burkholderiaceae > Caballeronia. The sequence continues at coordinate 11,228 of JAQFVJ010000047.1, read as the reverse complement.
ATCAGCGCGCGCCGCAAGAACAGTTGCAGATGGCGCTCGCCTCGCTCGAGCGCAAGCGTCAGCAAGCGCTGGTGCAGGCTGGCTGGGAAGGCGAACTGAAAGCGGGCAAGCTGCCCGAGGCGCTGAAGAATAAGGCCATCGGCCTGCTTACAAAGCCCGACAAGAACTCCAGCGAATACAAGGCGCTTGAAGCGGCGGCCGCCGCGCGCGGCATTTCGCAGGCGCGTCTGGTGCTCGAATGCGGCGGCATCGCGTCGGCGCGGGCGCTGCATGAGGCGCGTTTCCTGTCGGAGTTTTTCCCGCACGGCATCGGCTTTCCGTCGGTGCAGCCGGGGGCGTTACCGGAAGACCTTCCCGAAGCGGATGTCGAAGCGTTTTCCATCGACGACGTCACGACCACGGAAATCGATGACGCCTTCTCCGTGCAGGATCTCGCCGATGGCCGCGTGCGCGTGGGCATCCATATCGCGGCGCCGGCGCCCGGCATCACGCGCGGCGACGCCACCGATGCGATCGCGCGCGGCCGTCTGTCGACCGTCTACATGCCCGGCGACAAGATCACGATGCTGCCGGACAACGTCGTCGATGCGTTTACGCTTGCGGAAGGCGGTCTGCGTCCAGCGCTGTCGCTGTACATCATCGTGAATCGGGAGACGCAGGAGATCGTCGCCACCGAAACGCGGGCCGAGCGCGTGTTCGTCAAGCACAACCTGCGTCACAATCACCTCGACGAACACGTTACCAAGGAAACGCTCGCGGCGGGAACGGGCGAGTATCCGCACAAGGAAGATATCGCGGTGCTGTGGCCGCTCGCGCAGGCGCTGTTCGAAAAACGTCAGCAGGCGCGCGCGACTTACAGGCTGAAGCGCGAAATTCTGCGCAATAACGACTTCAATTTCTATGTCGATGGCGAGCACATCACGATCACGCCGCGCCGTCGCGGATCGCCGCTCGATCTGATCGTCGCGGAACTGGCGATTCTCGCCAACTTGTCGTGGGGCGCGTTCCTTAACGATCACGGCGTGCCGGGCATCTATCGCTCGCAGCGCGGTTTCGGCGGTCCGGGATCGAAGCGCACGCGCATGCAGACCACGCCCGCGCCGCACGAAGGGCTGGGCGTCGCGCAATATGCGTGGAGCACATCGCCACTGCGTCGTTATGTCGATCTGGTCAATCAGTGGCAGTTGCTCGCATGCGTGCAACACGGCGTCACCGCCAAGCTGGCCGCGCCGTTCAAGCCGAAGGACGCGGACCTGTTCGCCGTCGTGCAGGGTTTCGACGATACGTACAGCGCCTACGCTGATCACCAGCGCCGCATGGAGTATTTCTGGTGCCTGCGCTGGCTGAAGCAGGAGAACAAGCGGCAGGTTGCGGCGTCCGTGGTCAAGGACGATCTCGTGCGGCTCGAAGAGATTCCGCTGATCCTTCACGTTCCCGGTCTGGGCGTGCATGCGCGCGGGACGCGCGTGATGCTTGAAGTCGTGTCGATCGATGAATTGACGGTCGAGGCACCGTGCCGTCTGCTGAACGTGATCGATGCACCGTCGGCGAGCGCGCCGGCCAAGGAAGACGAAGGCGAGGACGAGATCATCGACACGGAGGATCTCAGCGCGGAAAGCGAAGCGAAAGCGCAAGCCGAAGCGTCTGCGGAAGCCTCCGAAACGCCGCCGGAGGAACCCGCTGGCGATACCCAAGCCTCCGAAGAGTGGACGCAATCATGACCGACATGACCGACCGCTACGCCATCATCGGCAGTCCGATCGAGCACAGCAAGTCGCCGTGGATCCATGCGCGATTCGCTGAGCAGACCGGCGAGCCTATCGAATACGACCGCATTCTCGGACCGCTCGGCAGTTTCGAAGACGCGGCAAAGAGCTTCATCGCGTCCGGCGGGCACGGCATGAACGTCACCGTGCCGTTCAAGCTCGATGCCCATGCGTTCGCCCATTCTCTGTCACCGCGCGCGGCGGCGGGCGCGGTGAACATGCTGTCGTTCGGCCCGGACGGCGTGCGCGGTGACAACACCGACGGCGTCGGCCTCGTGCGCGACATCGAAACGAATCTCGGCGTGCGCCTGAAAGACGCGCGCGTGCTGTTGCTCGGCGCAGGCGGCGCGGCGCGCGGCGTCGTGCTGCCGATCTTCGATCGCGCGCCGGCGATGCTCACCATCGTCAATCGCACAGCGGCGAAGGCGCTGCAACTCGTCGATCAGTTCGCGCAGAACGCGCGTGATGCCAGCGTGCGTTTGTCGGGCGGTAGCGCGGAAAGCATCGAGCCGGGCCAGTACGACGTGATCGTCAACGCGACGGCCGGCAGTCTCGACGCCGCATTGCCCGATTGCGACGACCGCGCGTTCGGCGCGGGCACGCTCGCCTACGACATGATGTACAGCGCCAAGTCCACGGTCTTCATGCAGCACGCGGCCATGCTCGGCGCACGTGCACCGGACGGCCTCGGCATGCTGGTCGAGCAGGCCGCCGAATCGTTCTTCATCTGGCGCGGCGTGCGTCCGGACGGCGGCGTAGTGCTGCGCGAACTGCGCAGCGCGGCGCATCGCGATTGCGCCGCGAAAGCCTGATGACGACCGCGCCGATCGGAAGCCGCACGGGCTCCGGGTCGCCCCGTATGCGGCGCGCTGTGCGGCTCGGGCCCGCGCGGTGGATCGTGTATGTCGTGTCCGTGCTCGCCATCGCGGCGTTCGCGACGCAGCTGTATTTCTTCGTGCAGATCGGCATCTGGAATTACGTAAATCCCGGCGAAACCGCGTTCATGCGCGCCGATGCGTGGGCGCTCCAGAAAACGCATCCCGGGTGTCACGCTAAGGCGCACGTGGGTGCCGTACGACCAGATTTCGCGCAACCTGAAGCGCGTGATCATCGCGTCCGAGGATGCGAACTTCGTCAACAACGGCTACGAAACCGACGCGATTCTGCAGGCGTGGGAGCGCAACAAGTAGCGCGGCAAGATCGTCTGGGGCGGCTCGACCATTTCGCAGCAACTCGCGCGCAACCTGTTTCTGTCGCGCGAGAAGAGCTATATCCGCAAGGCGCAGGAGCTGGTCATCACCTGCATGCTCGAATTCTGGATGGACAAGCAGCGCATCCTCGAGATCTATCTGAACTCGGTGGAGTGGGGCAACGGCGTCTACGGCGCGGAAGCCGGTGCGCATTATTTTACTACAAGACCATGGCCGCGAAACTGACACCCTGGCAGAGCGCGCGGCTCGCCGTCATGCTGCCGCGTCCGAAGTATTTCGACGACCATCGAAACTCGCCGTATCTGTCACAGCGCGCCGGCGTGATTGCCCAAAGAAGGGGCGCGGCGGAGCTGCCACAATGACCGCCGCTGAAATTTAGTCTGCCTCGCTAAACATTTTAAATCCCTAATTATTGAGGGCTTTTTTGTTTTCCGCGCGTTTTTGGCTAAAAGATTTCCTCCCATTATGTGAGCGGTAACATCACATATTGAATTTTCGAGATAAACAGTCCTAAAATCCGACCATAGTCAGAACAGCACACGCACCGATGCTTCCGCCAGCCCTCGACGGCATCGCGGATGGCGCGAACAACAAAACGGAGACACGTCATGCATTCGATCGCTTGTCCACGTTCGCGTGCCGCGCTACACGATTCATACGCGGGTTCAGGCGCCAGCGCGCCGCTTTGTTCTCATGCTGTGCCCATGCGTGGCCGCGCGACGCGCGGCATCGGCCCTGTTCAACCGAGGAACGAGCGCCATGAACAAATTCCAGAGCATCGAAAGCGATATGCGCGACGACCCGAGCGGCGGCACGCATGAGAAAACGAACGGCGAGAGCGGCAAGAACGGTCATCGCCACGATCCGGACTCGATCGAGCTGCCCAGCGCGCTCGTCGATATCACGCCGCAGCAGGCCGGCACTCAGACACTGCTGCGCGGCCTCGCGATTCTCGAAGCCGCCGCCAACGGCGCACGCGATCTGCGTTCGTTCGGCGCGGCGCTCGGCACCACGCGCAGCACGACGCATCGGCTGGTGAGCTCGCTGGTGCAGGCGCGCTATCTGCGTCAGGTGCAGGGCGGTTATTTGCTCGGGCCGAAGCTGATCGAACTAGGCACTATCGCGCTGGAGCAGATGCCCTTGACCGCGGTCGCGCGTCCGCATTTGCAGGCGCTTGCGGATCACACGCACGACACTATCCACTTAGGCGTGCGCGACGGCGACGACGTGCTTTACATCGACAAGATTCCCAGCACGCGCGGCCTCGAAATGCGCTCGCGCGTGGGTCACCGGATGCCGCTCGCCTCGACCGGCATCGGCAAGGCGATGATGCTCGACCTCGAAGCCGGCTCATGGAAGAAGCTGCTCGACGCCTCGCACAAGGCGCTCGAGAAGAAGAGCTTCAAGCCCGAGATCCGCACCGACAGCGAGACGTTTCTGCAGCGCATGACGCGCTATTCGCAGAGCGGCTTCACTTTCGATCTGGAAGAAAACGAAGCGTCGATACGCTGTGTCGCCGCGCCCATGCGCGATGCGTCGGGCGCGGTCGTCGCGGCGCTGTCGGTTGCGAGCACCATTCCCTACATGTCGCACGAACGCATGGAAGAATTGATTCCGATCGTGCAGCGTGAAGCGCGCGCGATCTCCGAGGAACTCGGCTGGCGCGCGCCGCAAGCTGCCCGCAGGATCAAGCGATGAGCACACCCGCACTCATCGCGCTCGATTGGGGCACGACGTCTCTGCGTGCCTATCTGCTCGGCGATGACGGGCGCGCGCTCAATACGCGCACGTCGTCGGCGGGCATCATGAAGCTGCCGGAAGGCGGCTTCGATCAGGCGTTCGAGGAAACCTGTGGCGCGTGGCTCGATGCGAACGCGCGCGGCAAGGCGCCGTTGCCCGTCGTCGCGGCGGGCATGGTCGGCAGCGCGCAGGGCTGGGTCGAGGCTCCGTATGTCGAAACGCCGGCCGGTGCGGATGCGCTGGTCGCGGGCATCGTGACGGTCAAGACAGCGCGCGGCGTGACGGTGAACGTCGTGCCGGGCGTGCTCGAACGCGGCACGCTGCCTAACGTGATGCGCGGCGAGGAAACGCAAATCTTCGGCGCGCTCGTCGCCAGCGACCCGTCGCTCGACGCCGAAAGCGGCGCGCTGATCGGCTTGCCGGGCACGCACGCGAAATGGGCCTTTGTGCGCGATGGACGCATCGAGCGCTTCTACACCTTCATGACGGGCGAAACCTTCGGCGTGCTGCGCGATCACACGATTCTCGGTCGCACGATGCATCCGAGCGCGACACACGACGAGTCCGCCTTCGTTCGCGGCGTCGATACCGCGCGCGACGCCGGTCATCCCGGCATGCTCGCGACGATCTTCAGCACGCGCACGCTCGGCTTGACCGGGCAACTGTCGGCCGAGCAGCAGGCGGATTACCTGTCGGGCCTGTTGATCGGTCACGAACTGCGCGGCCTGAACGAAGTGCTGGCGCGCGAAAACGCCGCGCTCGCCGGAAAAACCCTGGCGTTGATCGGCAACGACGCGCTGTGCGACCGCTATCGAGCAGCGCTCGCGCGCTTCGGCTGCGACGACGCCCAAACGGTCGCGCACGCCACCGAGCACGGCCTTTACCGAATCGCGGCGCAGGCAGGGCTCGTCAGTGCGCCCGCGCGCGCCGCCTGAGATGGAGTGAACGCGATGCAGCCTCCCATCAATTTGCCCGCGCCGTACGGCATGCATGCCGGTCTGACCGATGCCTTCGCCGCGTGTCCGCTGATCGCGATTCTGCGCGGCGTCACGCCTGACGAAGCTGCCGAACACGGCCATGGGTTGTACGAGCAAGGGTTCCGCATCATCGAAGTGCCGCTGAATTCGCCGCAGCCGTTCGACAGCATCGCCGCGATCCGCCGCGCGCTGCCCGCCGATGCGATCGTCGGCGCGGGAACAGTGCTGCATCCGAGCTACGTCGATACGGTGAAGGTGGCCGGCGGCGAACTGATCGTGATGCCGCACGGCGACGGCGACGTGATTCGCGCCGCGAAGGCACAAGGACTCGCCTGCGCGCCGGGCGTCGCGACGCCGACAGAAGCCTTCACAGCGCTCAAGTTCGGCGCCGACGTGCTGAAGATGTTTCCCGCCGAACAACTCGGCCCGGTGGTCGTGAAGGCGTGGCGCGCGGTGATCGCGAAGGAAGTGCCGCTGGTACCGGTCGGCGGGATCGCGCCGAACAACATGGGGCCGTTTTTGACGGCCGGCGCGAATGGTTTCGGGCTGGGTTCGGCGCTGTACAAGCCGGGACAGAGCACGGAAGTGACCGCGTATCACGCGAAGACGTTCATCGACGGACTGATCGTCGCGCGAGGTGAAAAGCGATGAACCGCCTCGCCGGCAAGGTCGCGATGGTCACGGGCGCGGGACGCGGCATCGGCGCTGCGATCGCGCTGGCGTTCGCGCGCGAAGGTGCATCGGTGGCGCTGGCGGAGCTGGACATCGACACGGCGCGCGCGACGGCGGAGCGCATCGCGGCCGGAACCGGATCGAAGCAGATCGTCGCGGTGCACCGACGTCACGCAAAGCGCATCGGTGAAAAGATACCGTGACAGAGATCGAAGCCCGCTTCGGCCCGCTCGACGTGCTCGTGAACAACGCCGGCATTAACGTGTTCTGCGATCCGCTCACGATGACCGACGAGGACTGGCAGCGCTTGCTTTGCGATCGATCTCGATGGCGTGTGGAACGGTTGCCGCGCCGTGCTGCCGGGCATGGTCGAACGCGAGCGCAGTTCCTTGTGAATATCGCTTCGACGCACAGCATCAAGATCATTCCGGGCTGTTTTCTTTATCCGGTGGCAAAGCACGGCGTGATCGGCCTGACGCGCGCGCTCGGCATCGAATACGCGCCGAACAACGTGCGCGTGAATGCTATCGCGCCGGGTTACATCGAAACGCAATTGACGCATGACTGGTGGGATTCGCAAGACCCGCAAGCCGCGCGGCAGGCCACGCTAGATTTTTTGCAGCCGATGAAGCGCATCGGCCAGCCGCAGGAAGTGGCGATGCCGGCGGTGTTCCTCGCCTCGGACGAAGCGCCGTTCATCAACGCGAGTTGCATCACCGTGATGGCGGAAGAAGCGCGCTTTATCACGATTAAGAAATGACGCACTGGCCGCGGTGCGCATCAAGACTAAAAGACACGGCCAATCATCTTCATAGCGCCCGCACGCGGGCGTTTTTTGAGACAATGGGAAAAAGGAGACAAAGATGAAACGCAGATTGTTCCTTACGCTGATCGCCGCTGCAACGGCAACGAGCGCGTCGATGATCGCCGCGCCGATCCGCACAGGCCGCCGATGACGTCAAGATCGGCTTCCTCGTGAAGCAGCCGGAAGAGCCGTGGTTCCAGGACGAGTGGAAATTCGCGGAAATGGCCGCCAAAGAGAAGGGCTTCACGCTCGTGAAGATCGGCGCGCCGTCGTGCGAGAAGGTGATGAGCGCAATCGACAACCTTGCGGCGCAAAAGGCGCAGGGTTTCATCATCTGCACTCCGGATGTGAAGCTCGGGCCGGGCATCGTCGCGAAAGCGAAGGTCGACAAGCTCAAGATGATGACGGTCGATGACCGCTTGGTCAACGGCTCGGGCAAGCCGATCGAGTCGGTGCCGCACATGGGCATTTCGGCTTACAACATCGGCAAGCAGATGGGCGACGGCATCGCCGCCGAAATCAAGAAGCGCGGCTGGGACATGAAGGACGTCGGCGCGATCGACGTGACCTACGAGCAATTGCCGACCGCGCACGACCGCACCTCCGGTGCGACCGACGCGCTCGTCGCTGCGGGCTTCCCGAAGGCAAACATCATCGCCGCGCCGCAGGCGAAGACCGACACGGAAAACGCCTTTTCAATGCCGCCAACATCGCACTCACAAAGAACTCGCAGTACAAGCACTGGGTCGCCTACGGCCTGAACGACGAAGTCGTGCTCGGGGCGGTGCGCGCAACGGAAGGCCGCGGCTTCAAGGCGGACAATATGATCGGCATCGGCATCGGCGGTTCGGACTCGGCATTGAACGAGTTCAAGAAGCCAAATCCGACGGGCTTCTACGGCACCGTCATCATTAGCCCGAAGCGCCACGGCGAAGAAACGTCCGAGCTGATGTACGCGTGGATCAAGGACGGCAAGGCACCGCCGCCGCTCACACTCACGACCGGCATGCTGGCTACGCGTGACAAGGTGAGCCAAGTTCGTCAGCAGTTGGGTCTCACGTCGAACTAAGTTCGCGTGATGGAAAGCGGGCCGCGTTTTCGATGACGCGGCCCGCGCTTCGGCAAGGCAACAAAGGAGGCGATGTGTCAGCGACGCTGCAGTTCGACAATATCGGCAAGGTGTTTCCAGGCGTGCGCGCGCTCGCCGGCGTGTCGTTCGATGTCAACGCCGGCGAGGTTCACGGTTTGATGGGAGAGAACGGCGCGGGCAAATCGACCTTGCTCAAGATTTTGGGCGGCGAGTATCAGCCCGATTCGGGGCGCGTGCTCGTCGACGGCAATGAAGTGAAGTTTGCGAGTGCGGCGGCGTCGATCGCGTCGGGCATAGCGGTGATTCATCAGGAATTGCAGTACGTGCCGGATCTGACCGTATCCGAGAATCTGCTGCTCGGCGCATTGCCGAACCGGCTCGGCTGGGTCAACAAGCGCGCGGCGAAAAAGCACGTCGCGGAGCGGCTCGCGGCGATGGGCGTCGATCTCGATCCGAACGCGAAGCTGCGCAAGCTGTCGATCGCGCAGCGGCAGATGGTGGAAATCTGCAAGCCGCTGTTGCGCAACGCGCGCGTGATCGCGCTGGACGAGCCGACGAGTTCGCTGTCGCACCGCGAGATGGAAGTGCTGTTCAAGCTCGTGCGCGATCTGAAGGCGGACAACCGCGCGCTGATCTACATCTCGCACCGCATGGACGTGATCTATCAGCTCGCGGAGCGCGGCTGCGCGATCGTGACGATTTCGTCGGAATTGCCGGAAGTGCTGGGTGTGTCGGACCGGCGGATCGTCGTAATGCGGCAGGGGCGCATCGTGGGCGAATTGCCGCGCGGACAAGCGAATGAACAATCGGTGTTGAGCCTTGCGTTGCCGCAAGCGGACACAACGGCAAAGGCAGCGTAAAGAGGAGCAGAGGCGAATCATGGAAGCAAGAGAAAACATCGTGGGACAGGCGACCGAGAAAGTCGCGGCGACGCTGATCCCGAAGAAGAACGACAAGCAGAAGTGGTGGCAGCAGATCACCGAGTACAACCTGATCGTAATTTTCGTCGTGATGTTTCTGACGATGTCGCTGACGGTTGATTACTTCTTTTCGATCGAGAATATGCTTGGGCTGGCGCTGTCGATCTCGCAGATCGGCATGGTCGCGTGCACGATGATGTTCTGTCTAGCTTCTCGAGACTTCGATCTTTCTGTCGGGTCGACGATCGCCTTCGCGGGCGTGCTTCTGCGCGATGGTGTTGAACGCGACGAACAACACGTTTATCGCGATCATTGCTGCTGTCGCGGCTGGGTCCGTGATCGGCTTTATGAATGGGGCAGTGATCGCCTATCTGCGGATCAATGCGCTGATCACCACGCTGGCTACGATGGAGATCGTGCGCGGGCTCGGGTTCATCGTGTCGCACGGGCAGGCGGTTGGTGTGTCGTCGGATACGTTCATCGCGCTCGGCGGGTTGTCGATGTTTGGGATTTCTTTGCCGATCTGGGTCACGCTTGCCTGCTTCATCGTGTTCGGGGTGCTGCTGAATCAAACGGTTTATGGGCGTAATACGTTGGCTATCGGCCGGAATCCTGAGGCTTCGCGGCTCGCAGGGATCAACGTCGAACGTACGCGGGTTTGGATCTTTCTGATTCAGGGTGCGGTGACGGCGCTCGCTGGCGTGATTCTCGCTTCGCGTATTACTTCGGGGCAGCCTAATGCGGCTAAAGGTTTCGAGCTCAATGTGATCTCGGCTTGTGTGTTGGGTGGCGTTTCCCTGCTGGGCGGAAGGGCGACGATTTCTGGCGTGGTTATCGGGGTGCTCATTATGGGTACCGTCGAGAACGTCATGAATCTCATGAATATCGATGCGTTCTATCAATATCTCGTGCGGGGTGCGATTCTGCTTGCTGCTGTGCTGCTCGATCAGTTGAAGAATCGTGGGTTTAGGGATTGATTTTTTATGCCTTGCGGCTGCTGCTTTTTGTTGTTTTATGCAGTTGGCGCCTCCCCGGCGCCGGGGAGGCGCCAACTCCAATAGAGACGCAAAAACAGAGGCGCTTTGCACGAAAAGCCAAACAGCAAGCCCGCAGCAAGCAAAGCGAAAGCGAGAACCCCGAAGCAAGGACAGGAACATGTCGAAGATAGAAAGCACGTCATCCCGCTACCCCAGCCTGCAAGGCAAAACTAGTCACCGGCGGCGCCACCGGCATAGACGAAGCCTTCGTCGAACACTTCTTCGATCAGAACGCAAAAGTCGCCTTCTTCGACATCGATACCGAAGCCGGCGAGGCCTTAGCCGACAAACTCGGCGCATCGTTAAGCGCAGACCAAACCTGTCCGATGTTCTTGAACATCGACCTGACCGACATCGACGCCCTCAAAAAAGGCATCGAAGATGTAAGAACGGCATTCGGCCCGATCGGCGTGCTCGTGAACAACGCCGCGAACGACAAGCGCCACAAAATCGCCGACGTCACCCCCGAGTTCTACGATCAAACCATCGCGGTCAACATCCGCCACCAGTTCTTCGCCGCGCAGGCCGTCACCGAAGACATGAAAAAGCTCGGCGGCGGTTCGGTCATCAATCTCGGCTCGGTGAGCTGGATGCTGAAGAACAGCAACATCCCCATCTACATGACGGCGAAAGCGGGCGTACAGGGCATTCCACGCGGCCTCGCCCGCGGCCTCGGCCAGTTCAACATCCGCGTCAACACGCTCGTCCCCGGCTGGGCGATGACGGAAAAGCAGAAGCGCCTCTGGCTCGACGAAACCGGCAAGCGCGCCAAGAACGAACAGTGCATCGATGCCGACCTGATGCCCGCGCATCTCGCGCGCGCCGCGCTGTTCCTGGCGTTCGGCGACAGCAGCATGATGACCGCGCAGGACCTGATTCTCGACGGAGGCTGGGTATGAACGCGAAGCCCAACGCGCAACTCGTGATCGATAGCCGCTGCGTCCTCGGCGAAGGCGCTACCTGGTGCGCGCGCAGCGGCCGCTTCTACTGGGTCGATATCGAAGGCAAAA
>JAQFVJ010000046.1 GCA_029439525.1 Caballeronia sp. BR6202001591004 | reverse complement strand
TGCGCGTGGTGCGCTCGAAGAGTTGCGTGCCGAGCGCTGCTTCGAGGCGCACGAGCCACGCGCTGGCGGCGGCCGACGACAGATCGAACTTGCGGCCCGCCGCCGTCAGACTGCCGAGCGCCGCGGCTTCGGTCACCGAGATTGTCCACGCCATGCCGCTCCTTCCAGAAGTTGTCCGCGAGCCTTGCTACGAGCGGATCATACGCCGCGCTCCTTTCGACTCTCATTTCGCGACTTATTTCGACACGACGCCGAGCTGCTGCAGAAAGGTGAGGTTGTCTTCCAGATGCCAGTTGTCGCTGATCTTGCCGTCGCGGATGCGATAGATAGTCCGTAGCGGTGAAATCGACCATCTGCCCCTTGCCCTGCACGCTGTTGAACGTGCCGGTGAAATGTCCGGTGAAGTGCAGATGCGTGACGACGCGATCGCCCGCGACGATCATCTGCTCGACCGATGCGTGCACGTCCGGCACCGCCGCATGAAACACCTTCGATGCCGCCAGCAGCCCGTCGATGCCCTGCGGACGTCCCGGCGGCAGCGTACAATCGGTGAAGTTGGCGGCGAGGGCTTTGCGCGCCTCGACTCCGACGACCGCGCAGCGTCCACGCGACTCGCCGCGCTTCAGGGCGAACGATCGCCTCGCCGCAGTCGGCTCGCACGCTCGCGTGTTCGGCGATGTTCCCGAAGGCGATGCGTACTGCATGAGTCTCAACACGATCAGCAGCGGCACGCTGATGGTGCGGCGTTCCTTCGTCCGCGAACATCAGATCCGCTTCGACGACCGACAGTGCCGAAGACCTCATCTATCTCACCGCGGTCATGGCAGCCGGCGGCCAGATGGACAACGTGGATCAGTTCCTCACGGAACACCGCTCGCATCGTGGCAGCTTCACCAACAGCCGGATCGACATCGCGCGCCGATCCCTGCAGGACGCCCGAAGCAGCCTGCTTGGCGTCTGGTATCCGCAGCTCGATCCGCGCGACATCGAGCTGGATCGTTGACACGTTTATCGACCTCTACGCGCCGAGTATCGACGCCTTTCTCGGCACCGTGCGCGCGATCGACCGTCTGATCGTCGAGCAGGGTGGAAAGTTCGGCGAAAACACCGCGCTCGTGCATGCCATCGTGCTGCGGCGGTTTGCCAAAATGGCCGTCGTGTACCGGGACCATCAGTACCTCGACGCGTCCCACGTCCACGCCATCCGGCATTTCGTTTCGTCGGCTGTCAACGGCGTGCTGAATCAACTGGATCTGTAAGCACGCAACGGCGCGCGTCACGCTGCACGCGCGCTCACCATCATCCAGCATACTGCATCGAAGCGCACTTGCGCGTCGTGCACGGAAACAGGCTCGAAGCGAAAGCGGACGAACTCAAACACACCATCGCATGATTGAAGGCAATGCACGCGGCATCGTCGGCGGAACGGAAATGAAGGTCAGGAAAAAGGCGTCAGGCGCGCGCTGGATGCGTCAACGATTCGCGACTTCGGTCGTTTGCTACCAGCCGAGCCCGAGACTCTTCTGCAACGCCTCAAAATCCTTGAGCATGTCAGCCTGCGCCGCGACCACATCCTGTTGCGCCGCGAACTGCGTGCGCTGCGCATCGAGCAGATCGATGAGCAACGCCACGCCCGCCGTATAACGCTGCCGCGTCAGCGTCGCCGAACGATCCGCCGACGCGCTCACCTGCTGCAACTGCACGACATGCTCACGCTGATTGCCATAACGCGACAGGGCGGAATTGGCGTCCTTCAGCGCGCCGAGCACAGTCTTTTCGTAACGTGCTTCCGCTTCGTCGCGCGATGCCCGCGCCGCATCGACATTCGCCGAGGTGCGGCCGAAGTCGAACAGGTTCCATTGCAGATACGGCACGCCGACCCACGAGAAATTCTATTGCGCAACAAATGACCCGGATCGGACGCGGAAAAGCCGATATCGCCCAGCAACGAGACCTTCGGCAAATAGTTCGCGATATGCTCGCCGATCTGCGCATTGCTCGACGCCAGCCGACGTTCCGCCGCGCGGATATCGGGCTGCTGCAGCATCGTCGACGGATCGCTGATGCTCACCCGACGCCGGCAGCGCCGGCAACGGCTTACGCTCGCCCAGTTCCACATCGAGCACGTCAGGCGCGCGGCCCGTCAGCACCGCGAACTGATCGAGCGAATCGGTGATCTGCACCTGCAGCGGCACGAAACGCGCGCGCGTCGTGTTCACTTGCGTCGTGAGACATTCGACATCGACATCCGCCGCCGTGCCGCGCGCGCCGCTGTTCGGTGAGCGTAAGCATCTGCTGCTGATAATCGGCGGTGCGTCGCGCGAGTTCGAGCCGTTCCTGCTGATCGCGCAAATCGATGGACGCCGACGCCACTTCCGCCGCGAGCGACACTTGCGTGTGCGAGATCGGCGTGCACGGCATCGGCTTCGTCGGACGCGGCTTCGATCGCGCGCCGCGTGCCACCGAACAGATCGAGTTCCCACGAGGCGTCGAAGCACGCCGTGTAGAAATCGACGGGGCCGCGTCCGTTCGATCCGCCGCCGCCCGAGCCTTGATCGCCGTTCGAGAAGAACAACGTGTCGGGCGAACGCATGCGGCAAGCGCGGTCAGCGGCACGCTCAAACGTCGTGCGTGCCTTGCGAGAGAAAACATCGTCGAATGATTTATGGCATCAGTGACCGGCGGACGGCGATTCGCCACCATGCGTGCGCGGCGTTTTGAGCAAGAGCGCGAGAGGCAGACAGGCCAGCAGCGCAATTGCGAGAATGTAGAAAGTTTCGGAGTACATCATCACGATGGCCTGCTGGCCGATCTGCATCGACAACTGGCCGAGCGCCTACATCTTGGCGTGTGCGATATCTCGCCGCTCTGCGCCGCGAAATGCGCCGCGCTCGCCGCCATGCGATCCTGCCCGAGCACGGGAATTGGCTGTGAGCAATTCGCGGATCGCCGCTGTGTGAAAGTCGTTGCGCCGGTCGATCACGGTGCTGATGATCGCTAGGCCGACCGAACCGCCGAGATTGCGCGCCATGTTGTAGAGGCCCGCTGCGTCGCCGGATTCCTCGCGCGCGGCGCCTTTGCTCGGCAAACATACCGGTGAAATCTCCGCCGCGTTCGCGCTCGATCAACCCGAAGAGAGCCACGCGAAGTGATTCAGGAACAGTTCTACGAAGACTACGAGATCGGCTTCTCGCGCCGCACCTTCGGGCGCACCATCACCGAGACCGATGTCGTGATGCACGCGGGCCAGACCGGCGATTTCTTCCCTCATCACATGGACGCCGAATGGTGCGCGACGCAAAACTTCGGCCAGCGCATCGCGCACGGCACGCTGGTGTTCAGCGTGGGCATCGGCATGACGACGAGCACCATCAATCCGCGTGCGATGTCCACGGGTTACGACCGCGTGCGCTTCGTGAAGCTGGTGTTCATCGGTGACACGATCACGGTGACGGCGAGCATCACCGAGAAGAAGCCGCATCCGAAGCGCGAGACGCACGGCGTCGTGGTCGAGCGTATCGATATCGCGAACCAGCGTGGCAACACCGTGCTCGTCTGCCGATCACCTGTATCTCGTCGAGCGTCGCAAGCCCGGCAACGATTAGCCGTTCCTTCATAAGCGGGCGCATGACCTGCACAACAAAAGTCGATTCAGGAGACGTCAATGCGAAAGATCATCGGGACGCTCGGCGCGATCGCGCTCGTCTGTGCGTCGGGTGCGGTCAGCGCGAAGGATGTGATGCTCGGCTATTCGAGCGTCGACCTGAGTTATCCGTTCGCGGCGGCCATCGCCAAGGGCTTTCAGGACGCCGCGAAGCAGGCCGGCGTGAAAACCGTCGTGTTCGATGCGAAAGGCAACGTGCAGAAGCAGGCCAACGATATTGACGACCTGATCGCGCAAAAGGTCGACGGCATCGCCATCATGCCGCTCGATTCGACGGGCGCGCAGGGCTGGGTCGATCGCGCGAGCGCGAAGGACATTCCAACGGTCGGCGTCGCATCCGAAATCGGCGATCCGCACAAGAGGCCCATCAAGCAAGTCTACGAAAAGCTCGCCGCGCTGGTCACGCAGGACGGGTGATCGGGCGATGAGCGAACCGCTGCTGCGCTTCGAGCGCGTCGAGAAGGTTTTTTCCGAACGGCACCGTCGCGCTGCGCGGTGTCGATCTCGACGTGGAGCGCGACCGCGTGCACGGTTTGCTGGGCGCGAACGGCGCGGGCAAGTCGACGCTCATCAAGATTCTGTAGGGTGCGTTTCCGGCGAGCGGCGGGCGCATCGTGTGGCGCGGCGAGACCGTGCAATGGGCGAGCCCGAAGGAAGCCAACCCGATGGGCGTGGCGACCATCCATCAGCACATTCCGCTGGTGCCGACGCTGTCTGTGCTGGAAAAAACGTGTTTCTCGGCGATGCCGGACGCTGGCGGCGCGGTGCCGTCTATCGCGAACGTTTCGCGCAGTTGTGCGAACGCGTGGGCTACACGCTCGATACGGATGCGCTGGTCAGCGATCTCTCCATCGGCGAACGTCAGATGGTGGCGATTTTTCAGGCGCTGGGCACGGGCGCGGAACTCATCGTGATGGACAAGCCGACCGCATCGCTTGCGAACGAGGACCGCGAGATCGTCTATCAAACCGTGCGGCATCTGTCGCGCGTCGAAGGCCGCGCGATCCTGTTCGTCTCGCATTTTCTCGATGAAGTGATCGCGCTGACCGATTGCGTCACCGTGCTGCGCGACGGCGTCGTGGTGATGCACGCGGATACGCTGGAACTCGACGAATCGCGCATCGCGGAAGCGATTGCGGGGCGTGTGATCGTCGCGCTGGAACGCGCCGCGCCGCCGCACGATGCCGACGCGCCCCAGCTGCTCGAAGTCGAAGCGCTCGCGTCTCCCGGCAAGCTCGCTTCCCCTGTCGCTCGCGGTGCAGGCGGGCGAAGTGATCGGCATCGCGGGGCTGCTCAGCTCGGGGCGCAGCGAACTGCTGCACGCGATCTTCGGCGCGGACCCGTCCGCCACCGGCGATGTGCGCGTGAATGGCAAGCCGATCCGCCGCTCGACAGACGCGGCGGTCGCGGCGGGCATCGCGCTGGTGCCGGAGAACCGCAGGGCCTCGTGCCGTTGTTCGAAATCTGGCGCAATACCACGCTGCCCGCGCTCGAAGGCGTGTCGTGACGGCGCTGGCTGCCCTCGCGCGAACGCGAACAGAAGCGCGGCGAGGAAGCGATCCGGCGTCTGCAAATCAAGGCGCAATCGCCGAACGAACTCGTCACGGAACTGAACGGCGGCAACGCACAGAAGGTCAACATCGCGAAATGGCTGTTCAGCGACGTCGACGTGTTCCTGCTCGATGAACAGACGGCGGGCATCAATATTGGTGTGAAGACGGACATTCTGCTGCTGATGCGCGAACTCGCGGCGGCGGGTAAGGCGGTGATCGTCGTGTCGTCGGAATTCGAGGAACTGCTCGCGGTGAGCGAACGTATCGTCGTGATGCATGACGGCAAATGCGTCGCGACGCGCCGCACGCAAGAGACATCGGAGCATGAACTGATTCTGCCGGCAGGCGGGCGCAATGCGGGTCGCGGTGCACCGACACACGCAGGCGATGCCACTGCAGGCGAACCAACATGAATTTCTCGACATCCGACGGGCGTCCGGTTTCATCGAACGATGCCGCAACCACCGCGCAACGCGCCGCCAGCGCTAAGACCGACTGGCGGCGCACTTCGGCCTGCGCGAAATGGGCGTGTATTACGCGCTGATTCTACTGGTGCTTGTGCTGTCGGCGGTGACCGCATACACGGGACGGGTGAACTATCTGAGCATCGTCAACGTGTCGAATGTGCTGTATCAGTCATCGCTGATCGCGATCATGGCAGTGGCGATGATGGTCATCCTCATTACCGGCAACTTCAATTTGTCGGTCGCGTCGGTCGCGGCGCTGTCGGCGGCGGTGATGATCGGTCTCACGGATTCCATCGGCTTCGTGCCCGCCGCGCTGGTCGCGATGCTCGTCGCCGTGCTCGCGGACGTACTCAACGATCGTACAACTGCTTGGCATCAACGCGTTCATCCTCACGCTGGGCACGCTGACGGCGATTCGCGGCATCGTGCTGATCGTGACGGACGGGCGCTCGCTGTCCGTCGAGAACGTCGATGCGATCACCGCGATGCGCGTGTTCGAATCCGGCCGCGTGCCGCTCGGGCATTTCTTCGTGTTGCTGGGCGTCGTGCTGATCGTCGCGAGCGTGCTGCTGTCGATGCGCGCGAAACGTTCCGGCGGCACGCTCGGTTCCAGAGCGCCCGCCGCGCTCGGCATGCTGCTCGGCGGCGCGTGCGTGCGCTCGGCTGGTTCAGCGGCGCGCGGCTCGTGGTGGCAAAGCCGGTCGTCTACATGGCCGTCTTCACGGGAATCGTCTGGTTCGTGCTGACCTTCACGAACACCGGACGGCGTCTCTATGCGGTCGGCGGCAATGCGGAAGCGGCGCGCCTGTCGGGCATTAACGTGGGCCGCTATAAAATTGAAATGGCCGGATTCATTCTTTGCAGCGCGGCGGCGAGCTTCGGCGGCATTCTGTTCGGCAGCCGGCTCGGCGCGATCAATCCCACGGCACTGCAAGGCGCGGAACTAATGGTGATCGCGTCAGCGATTTTCGGCGGCACGTCGCTGACGGCAGCGCGGGCAGCGTCATCAAGACGCTGGTCGGCGCGCTGTTGCTGTTCACGCTGACCAATGGGCTCAACATCTTGAACCTCGGCGCGAACTATCAAGGCGTGATCGAAGGCACGGTTGTTGTGACCGCCGCCGCGATCTACACTGTGGGCGGGTCTCGTCGTCGCGCGCGTACACGTTAGGAATTTCGCCATGCCTCGCATGAAAGACAGCGCCGATTCCATCGCTTCAGTCGCCCTCGATGGCGACGACGAGCCGACGCAAAACAGCAAACCCAACTACTCGGTGCCCGCCGTCGAGAAAGTGCTTGACATCATTGAATATCTCGCGGCCGAAGGTGTGCCGATGACGTGCGCGCAGCTCGCCCGTGCGCTCAATCGCCAGCCGCCCGAACTCTTCCGCATGCTGACGTGTCTCGAATCGCGCGGCTCTCTGCGCGATTCGGGATCGAACGCGTATGCGCTCATGCTCAAGCTGTTCGAACTGAGCCGCACGCATTCGCCATACGAAGGCCTGTTGCGTGTCGCTGAGCCGCATATGCGCGCGCGCGGCAGAATTGCGCGAATCGCTGCATCTGTCGATGCTGCACGGGCATCAGGTAATGGTGATCGCGCAAGCGGAGAATCCGAAGCCGTTCCGGCTGTCCGTCGAAGTGGGATCGCTGCATGCGTTCGCGAGCACGACTTCGGGACGCGTGCTGCTCGCCAATCAGAGCGATGAGGAAACGGCTGAGTTGCTCAAGTGCGATAGCGCACATCGACAATTGTCGGCATCGGGAAGACAGGAACTGCGCGAGCGGCTGGCGTGCATCCGTTCGCAAGGCTATGAGTGGAGCGAAGGCGAGTACTTCGAGAGCGGCATCGATCTGGGCGTGCTGGGGTTCGCCCGAATCGCGCGTGAAGGCGCGCGCGTCATGGCCACCTTGCGACGCCGCGGCGAAAGCCCGACGCTCGAACAGGTGTTGCCGGGGTTGCAGCAATGCGCGCATCGACGTGCAGGCGATGGATCTGAATCCGCTGCACGATGCGCTGATCGGCCGGCGCGACTCGCGAGCCGCGCGTGGGATCTCGCGTTCCTGTCGACGGACTAGATCGCGCAGGTGCAGGCGCTGGGTCTCGTGGAAAGTCTGCTGCCGTATCAGGCGCGCAAGCCAATCGAAAACTATCCGCAGACGTGGAGTCCGTCGCTGCTCGGGCTTCAGACTTTCGACGATGGCTTATGGGGCATGCCGTACCACGATGGTCCCGAATGCCTGATCTATCGCACCGATCTGTTCGCGGACGCGGGACTGAAACCGCCTGAAACGTGGGACGAATTCGTCACGGTGGCGCGTCGTCTGCATGCGCCCGACGAAGGTATGAATGGGCACGGCGCTCGCGCTTTATCCCGATGGCCACAACGGCTTCTACGATTTCTACATCCACGTCTGGACGCGCGGTGGCGAGTTGTTCACGCGCGACGGCAAGCCCGCGCTGCAAAGCGACGCCGTACGCAAATGCGCTCGACTTCATCCGCACGCTGGCGCGTGATACGGCGGTGCTCGCGCCGAATCCGCAATCGATCGACAGCGTGCGATCCGGGCTGATGTTCACCGCCGGCGAAGTCGCGATGATGGTCAACTGGTTCGGCTTCACGGCCTACGCGCAGACCGCGCCCGACAGCCGCGTGGCAGGACGCGTCACGGTCTCGCCGATTCCGCGCGGCATGAACGGCAAAAGCGTATCGCTCAACGTGTTCTGGATGCTCTCGATGGTGTCCGGCTCGAAGCACAAGGAACTCATGTGGCACTTCATGCGTCATTGCGCGAGCGCGCCGATGGATCGGCTGACGACGCTCGAAGGCGCAATCGGCACGCGTATTTCGACCTGGCACGATGACGAGGTGAACGCGCGCATTCCGTTCTTTCATCGGCTCGAGGATTTGCATCGCGATGCGCGCGAGTTACCGCGTCACGCGAGGCTCGCGGATATCTCGCATGTCGTCGATGCGATGCTCCAACGCGCCGTCAATGGCGATGTACCGAGCGACGTGTTGCTCGCGGATGCGCAACGCCGCATCGAGGAGATCGTGCAATCAACACGCTCCAGCAGGCGTGGTCGATGCCGAAGACGCCGAAGCCGATCGTGCTGATCGGCGCCGGCGGCATCGCGCAGGACGCGCATTTGCCGGCGTATCGCGAAGCGGGTTTCGACGTGCGCGTCGTGTTCGATGTCGATGCGGGCCGCGCGCGCGACGTCGCGCAACGCTGGTCGATACGGAAGGTGTTCGCATCGCTCGACGCGGCGTTTGTTTCGGATAACGTAGTGTTAGATATCGCCGCGCCTGCCGCGGTGCACACGTCGATCGTCGAACGCGCGCCCGTAGGCGCGACGATGCTGCTGCAAAAGCCGTTCGGCCTCGATCTCTCGCCGGCGACGCGTTTGTGCGCGCTATGCGAATCGCGCCGATTGACGGCGGCGGTGAATTTTCAGTTGCGTTTCGCGCCGATGGCGCTCGCCGTGCGCGATGCGATCCGTCAGGGTTTGCTCGGCGAACTCGTCGATGTGGAAGTGCATCTGAATCTCGCGACGCCGTGGCATCTGTTTCCGCATCTGAAGGTGGACAAGCGGCTGGAAGTGGTGTCGCATTCGATCCACTATCTCGATCTGATCCGCGCGCTGGTCGGCGAGCCGCGCGGCGTGATGGCGCGCGGTTATACGTATCCGGACAGCGGACTCGCGGATACGCGCACGAGCGCGATTCTCAATTACGATACGACGCTGCGCTGCACGTTGTCGCTGAATCATCATCACGACTTCGGCACGCGCTTTCAGGATGCGGGGTTTCGCTTCGAAGGATTGAACGGCGTGATGGTCGTGAAGCTCGGCGCGCTGCTCGATTATACGAACGAGGGGCGAGGCGGACGAGTTGTGGTTCTGCGCGCGGCAAGTGGACGCAGATGCCATTGCAGGGCAAGTGGTTTCCGCATGCGTTCATCGGCACGATAGCGAACTTGCAGCGTTATGCAAGCAGGGAAGATGATGCGCTGGTGAGCGATGTCGCCGATGCGTGGAAGACGATGGCGCTGGTGGAGACGTGTTATCGGAGTGAATCCTCGAACACGCAGGCGATCAATTCATTTGGCGGCGCGTAATCCGAATTCCTTCAACACCTCCGCCCCGTGCTCACCCACACGCGGCGCGGCACGCGAATTCATCCCTCTTACCCCAGAGATCCGCAACAGCCCGCGCGTCGTCCGTACATGCGCGCCCTGCGCTCTACCGTCTGCAACATATCGAGCCGCGCGAACGCCTCGCTTTCCAGAAGACGCGGCCAGTCGAGCACTTCGGCGCACCACACATCGGCGGAACGCAGACGCGCGAGCCAGTACGCGGTCGGATGACGCATCAGCTCGGCGGCAATGACACGCTTGATCTCGTCGCGCTTCGTGAACGCGTCCTTCGCGGTGAACGCGTTCAAAGCTGGCAGCGGCAACGTCTCGGCGAGTTGCGTAAGCGGCATCATCGCCAAAGCGAGAAAGCCGTCCGCAAGTAGGATAAATGCCATACGGCACCGCCAGATACACATTCGCGTTGCGATACCCCGCGCGTTGCGGCGCACGGTTGCCATCGTTGAGATAGGTGGTCGGCATCTCGAACTGCAAGTCGATGAGCGCTTCGAGCAGGCTCGTCTGCACCAGCGCGGCGAAAATGCCTTCGGTGAGGATATGCCCCGCCTGAATGTCCGCGATCGACAAGCCCAGCGGCACCGGCCCGTCGCCTTCGTTGCCGTTGAGCTATGGCCCCATAGCGATTGCGCGAGCAGATCCTGTCCCGGCATCTCCGACCACGGACCCGTTTCGCCGTAACCCGAAATGCTCGCGTAGACGAGGCGCGGATTGAATCGCGCGCATCGTCGTAACCGAGGCCGAGCCATTCGATCACGCCGGGACGGAAGTTCTGGATCAGCACATCGGCACGCGCAACGAGTCCCTTCAGCGCGGCGAGATCGCGTGCATCCTTCAGATCGAGCGCGACGCTTTCGCTTGTTGCGGTTGATCGCATGAAACAGCGTGGAATCGCCTGCGACGTCGGTATCGGTGAAATACAGCGTGCGGCAGATATCGCCGCTGCCCGGCCGCTCGATCTTGATGACGCGTGCGCCGAGATCCGCGAGCCTCAGCGCCGCCGACGGACCGGACAGAAACTGCGCCATGTCCAGCACGACGAGACCCTGCAACAGCCCGCTCAGCAGACAAGTTCTCGCGGAACATCCAGTTCAGATCGTCGATGATCGCGCGCGCAGAATCGTCGTCGCGTAACCCGCGATTGAGCCGCTGCGACGCGGCTTCCTGATACGCCATGTAGCCGTCGTGGCGCGGCCTGACCTATGCGCCTTCGAGCGTCGCGCGCGTGGCGCGGTAGAAGTTGTCGCAATCGGCATTCACGGCATGGGCAAAGTCTCGGTCTCTTTGTTGTCAGACATCTGGACCGCTGCATTTTATGTACTGAACGTCGCGCGTCGATATTCGTGTCGATACTTGCGTGGTACTTATGCGTCGATTTTCCCGGGCAGCGCAATATGCGCATGTTCGATGATGGCATCGACGAGCGCATCCGCGTCGCGAATGCCTTGCGCCGATGACGCGAGCGAGTTCAGCCGTCCGTCGATGAGCAGCATCGTGAGACCGTGCACGAAGGCCCATGTGGCGGTCATCGCGACGGCTTGCGAGGCGTCCGTGCCGCCGAAGATGTTCTTGGCCGTAGGCTGCTCATCGCGCGACGTATCGAAGAATACGCCGACCAGCGCACGCCCCGACACGCAGCGCGCTTCGATGAGCGAGGGCCGCGCGGAATCGAGCATGTCGTTGCGCGCCATCAGACGCATGAGGTCGGGATTCTTCACCGCGAAACACAGATAACCGCGCGCGATGGCCTTGCGGCGCGCGGCGACGTTCTCGATGCCGTCAGCGTTTTCGGCCATAGACGCCGCGAGCCGCAAATTGCCGACAGCCGCAAGTTCGCTCAATACGCCGGCCGTGTCGCCAAAATGATGCTGAGACGCGGTGTGCGACACGCCCGCCTCGCGCGCGATCGAACGCAGGGTCAATTCACCGATGCCGTCACGGCGCAACACGGCTTCTGCAGCTTCCAGCAAGGCTTGCGGCAACGCGCCGTGGTGATACGGGCGCGCGGTTTCATCGGTTTTTTTCTGCTTCGCTGATGGTTTGCGGGTAGACGCGGATTCGGTCATGACGGCGTATCCAATGGCTAACCGCTCCATTGTAAAACCCGTCACAGCACAATGGGCGATCCGTCCTTACGCACGAAGCAGCCATCGGCGTTGGCGCTCATCATGTCGATGTCCGAGCACGTCGTCAGGTCTTCGTAGACACGCGATCCGACTTCGAGATACACTGTCACGCGATCGGAGCGATTGATCATGTGATGCCCGTTGCCTGTGCCCTTCGGAAACGCCGCGCAATCGCACGCGCGCGGCAGCGTTTCGCCTTCGTCCTCGATCAGCACGAGCTCGCCGTCGAGCACATAGACGAACTCGTCCTCGTGCGAATGCCAGTGACGCTGGCTCGACCAGTTCCCCGGCGGCAGATGCATGAGATTGACGCCGAAGCCGGTCAGCCCGCCCGCTTCGCCCAGACGCTGACGGATGCGCTCCGCACACAGCGCATCGAACGGCGGCGGATAGCCGGAGCCTGTGGCACTTCGGCACGTGCGCTGGATCCGATCTCCGGCATGTCGACCTCGCGCGTTACACGTCTCTAAGTTCCGCGAGCGATGCGCGCTGTTTGCCTTGCGCATCGAAGTTGTCGTCGGCGAGCCAGCGCTCGAAAGCCGCCTTGATGCGCGGCCATTCGTGATCGACGATCGAATTACCACGCGGTATCGCGATTGCGTCCCTTGTAGACGATCGCCTGCCTGAAAATGCCTTCGAACGTGAAGCCGAGCCGCGATGCCGTCTTGCGCGACAGCGCGTTCAGGCTGTCGCATTTCCATTCGTAGCGACGATACTCGAGATCGTCGAAGACATAGCGCATCAGCAGATACTGCGCTTCGGTCGAGATGCCCGTCTGCTTGAGCAAGGGCGAAAACGTGACGCTGCCCACTTCGATCACGCCATGCACAGGCTCGATGCGCATCAGCGCGAACGTGCCGACCACCTTGCCGCTCGCGCGATCGATGACGGCGTAGTGCAGCGGATCGGGCGATGCCGCGGCTTGCATCAGATATTTTTCGAACGCCGCGAAATCGGCGAACGGCTCCGCGAAAAGATAGGTCCAGTCGCTGCCGTCGGATGCGCGGCCGTAGGCATCAAACAGATCGGCGCCGTGCTTTGCCACATCGAGCAGTTCGATCCGGCAATGCGCGCCGTCGATCGCGATGCGCGCGGGACGCTCGCGCGGCTTCCAGTCGATCACCGATTCTCCGATGGGCTGCGCGTAGTCGCTGGTTCTCGTCATGCTTCACAGTCTCTTGGTTAGTCGAATGGCGTGATTGATCCCCGACTCGATAAGGTACATCAAACGGCGCGCCGTTTCGGGCGCACCGCCTTGGGTCTAACGTGAACCGTTTGCTCAGACCGCCATCACGGTGACGGACTTCGTCACGAGATACGGGTCGAGCGCTTCGGGTCCGCCTTCCGAACCGTAGCCCGAATCCTTCACGCCGCCGAACGGCATTTCAGGCCAGGGCGTGGCCGGCTGGTTGATCCACAGCATGCCGACCTCCACGCCGTTCGTCAGCAGATGCACGTTCTTGAACGAACGCGTGAACGCATAGCCCGCGAGACCGTACGGCAGACGATTCGCCTCGGCGATCGCGTCTTCCAGCGAATCAAAACCGCGCACCGCTGCGATCGGGCCGAACGGCTCCGAGTTGAACACGTCGGCTTCCAGCGACACATCGGTGATGACCGTCGGCGCGAAGAAGTTGCCCGCCGCGCCGATGCGCTCGCCGCCAGTGGCGATAGTCGCGCCGGTCTTGCGCGCATCGTCGATGACCTTGCTCATCGCGGTCAGCCGGCGCGAATTGGCGAGCGGCCCGAGTTGCGTGCCGTCGGTCAGGCCGTCGCCGACCTTCAGGCTTTCCGCGTGCTTGACGAGCGCCGCGATGAATTCCTGCTTCACGCTGTTATGCACGAGAAAGCGCGTCGGCGAGATGCACACCTGTCCGGCGTTGCGGAATTTAGCCGCGCCGGACGCCTTCACGGCGAGTTCGACGTCCGCGTCTTCCGCGACGATCACGGGCGCGTGGCCTCCGAGTTCCATTGTCGCACGCTTCATGTGCTGGCCCGCGAGCGCGGCGAGCTGCTTGCCGACCGCGGTCGATCCGGTGAACGTCACTTTGCGGATATCCGGATGCGCGACGAGGAATTGCGAGATCTGCGGCGGATCGCCGAACACGAGCTGCACGACACCCTTCGGCACACCTGCATCTGCAAAGGCGCGCACCAGTTCGGCGGGCGATGCCGGCGTTTCTTCCGGCGCCTTTACGATGAACGAGCAGCCCGTCGCCAACGCCGCGCACAGCTTGCGCACGACCTGATTGACCGGGAAATTCCACGGCGTGAACGCGGCGACTGGACCGACCGGCTCTTTCACCACGGTCTGCTGTGCGTGGATATTGCGCGGCGGCACGATACGGCCGTAGACGCGGCGGCCTTCATCGGCGAACCATTCGATGATGTCGGCGGCGGAATTCACTTCGATGCGCGACTCCGCGAGCGGCTTGCCCTGCTCCTGCGTCATCAGACGCGCGATGACGTCGGCGCGTTCGCGGGTGAGTGCGGCAGCCTTGCGCA
>JAQFVJ010000045.1 GCA_029439525.1 Caballeronia sp. BR6202001591004 | reverse complement strand
TTCGCTTCGAATCGGGTGGATATCGATATCCATTGTCTTACTCCATTTCCACGGTTGCGGCATCGACCCGGTTGTACTGCGCATGCGCGTTCCGAGGAACTTTGCTATAAGTATAGCCAACGCCGAGCGGATATGCCACGGCAACGATAAGCCGATAATCATTATTACCCTTGATGTTGAACACCACGCGGTTTCGCCCCACGAAGAACGCACGGACGCGCGTACTGGTTTTTGATGTCCTGCGGCGTGTTCCATACGGCCTTCGCAACGCTTCCGCATACCACGAAAGCAGCGCCTGCTCTGCCTTCGTGTGCCGCTCGATAAATATGAGCAACGATTTTTCTGGAGACACTTTTTTCCTTCTTTCTACTTTAGTCCCATATTGGAACTGGTGCAATGGATGGATATTAACCGTTTCCCCCACACGCCCACAACCCGGACACTTCTTAACACCACCTCCGCGCAACGCACTACCATCGCGAACATCGTTCAAATCGCCCACGCATCCCCGGCACGCACGCACATGCTCGACCACTCCGCCCTTCGCAACTTCAATCCGCTGTCACCACGCCCTGCTATTCCGGTCAGGTCACCTCCGACTATGCGACCAGCATGCTCACGCTCACAAACGAGCTCTGGCGTCTGGGCGCGCAAGGCTCGATGCGCATTCGCTCCGGCGGAAGCCTCGTCACGCGCGCGCAACGAAGCCGTCGCGCATTTCCTCAGGCAACGGCAGCACACGCATCTGTTCTGGATCGATGCCGACATCAGCTTCACGCCAGATCAGGCATGCGCCTCTTACTCGCGAATCGTGACATGGTGACGGCTGTCGATCCGCTTAAGCGGATCGACTGGACGGGCGAAATTCCGCAAGGACTGGCAAGGACGAATTTCTCACGCGCGTGACGGCGCGCATCTGAAAGTCGATGAGGACGGCTCTTTCTGGAAGTGGACGAAGCCCCGACCGGCTTCATGTGCATCAAGCGTTCCGTGCTGGAAACGATGATCCATCGCATGCCGGACTTGCAGTACATTCCCGACGCGCCACCGGATTCGCCGCTGCACGGCCACTGCTACCGTTTCTTCGATTGATGGTCGAGCGCGAAAGCGAGCGCTATCTGTCCGAGGACTATGCGTTCTGCCGTCGCTGGCGCGATCTCGGCGGGAGGATTTACGTCGATACGCAATCGAAGCTGACGCACCACGGCTCGTACACGTATCGCGGGGATTTCGGCGCAGCGTTC
Source organism: Caballeronia sp. BR6202001591004 (assembly GCA_029439525.1). Lineage (GTDB taxonomy): Bacteria > Pseudomonadota > Gammaproteobacteria > Burkholderiales > Burkholderiaceae > Caballeronia. Next base: position 18,277 of record JAQFVJ010000045.1, on the reverse strand, counting down.
GCGCATGATCCGGCGAGAGCGGTGGCGGTCAGTAAAGCAGGTCAGTGAAGCGAGCGCATGTTCTCATGCAAAGCGCCCACGCCTCGCCGCTTGAAACCGAACTGGCTACCGCGTTACTTCTTCTCCTTCGACGAAGGCGTCGGCGTCTGGAACGGGAAGGTGTTGAACATCGTCTTCGCCTGGTTCTGCATCTGCTCTCGCATCTGCACGAACATGTTCTTCGATTGCTCGATGTAGCTCGTCATCATGCCCTGCATCATCGGCGCCTGCATGTTCATAAACTGCGACCAGACTTCCGAATTCAACGCGTTGCCGTCGTAGATGCCATTGCTCTGCTCGGACAGTCTCTGCTGGATGTCGATGCACGCCTGGATGTTCTTTTCCAGATACGTGCCCATCATGCCCTGCATCGCGTGGCCGTAGAAACGGATGATCTGCGAGAGCATCACCGACGAGAACATCGGCAAGCCGCCGCTCTCTTCTTCCAGAATGATCTGCAACAGGATGCTACGCGTGAGGTCGTCGTTCGTCTTCGCGTCCAGCACCTTAAAGTCTTCCTGGTCGAGCACAAGCTGCTTCACGTCGGACGACGTGATGTAGGTGCTCGTTTCCGTATCGTACAGCCGACGGTTTGGATACTTTTTGATGAGTCGTTCGGCAGATTTCTTTGTAGTATTGTTGATCATTGAGCGCCTTTAAACGCAAGACTGTACTGCGATGGCAGCAGGCATGTGTTGCGATGTCGCAAAAAAGCGTTGCTGCTGGTTCGCCACATCGTTGATAAATCCGGCGAGTGGCGGCCTCGATAGCCGGCGCGAATACGATGACGCAAACGCACCGCGCATCAAAAGCCACTGCCCGTCAGCCCATGTGCAAGCCGCCGTTCAGCGAGAAGTCCGCACCCGTCGAGAAGCCGGACTCGTCCGAGGCCAGCCACGCGACGATCGAACCGATCTCGTCCGGCGTGCCGAAACGGCGCACCGGAATTGTCGCGACGATCTTCTCCAGCACTTCCGGACGAATCGCCTTCACCATGTCCGTGCCGATATAGCCCGGCGACACGGTGTTGACCCACGGCCTTTGGTCGCCACTTCGAGCGCCATCGTGAAGCCGTAGATAAACGTCGACGTCAGCAAATCGAACCGCGACAGGTCGATCTTCTCGTTGCACACCGTCAGCACGTTCGGGGTCGTGAGCTTGTTTTCGAGGTACGTGTTGCGCAGATACCAGACGCACATCGGGCCCGGGGCAGGTTGATCGAGTCGCTGTTTCAGTACAGCAGATCGAATGCCTGCGGCGTGCGTCCCTTCAGATAGTTATCGACAACGTAGTTCCACACGAGGTCGTTCGGCCGCAGATACGAGAACGTATTGGCGAACTCGATGTCACCCATCAGACCCGCCGGCGCGCCGTTCTTGCCGCCATCGCCTGCTCGCGCATCTGCAGGTGCGCCTCGTCGACGAACACGTCGAGCACGCCGGTATCGGAAAAGTCGAGCACCGACGTGAGCAAGGTCATGGTCGCGGTAGGATCCTCGCCACGCGCCGCTGCAACGGCAAGCGCGGTCGCGAGAATCGTTCCGCCGATACAGAAGCCGAGCGTATTGATCTGCTCTTCGCCGGTGACCTCCTTCAAGACGTCGATGGATTCGAGCACGCCCTGCTGCACGTAATCGTCCCACGACTTGTGCGCGATCGACTGATTCGCGTTGCGCCACGACAGGATGAACACCTGATGCCCTTCCTCGAGCGCGTAACGCACAAGCGAACCTTCAGGCGATAAAGAATGTAGAACTTGTTGATGCACGACGGCACGATCAGAAGCGGCCGAGCATAGACCTTCAGCGTGCGCTGCGTGTACTGGATCAGTTGCACGAGGTCGTTCTCGTACACGACCGAGCCTTCCGTCGACGCGATGTTCTTGCCGACCACGAAGCGCGATTCGTCCGACTGGGAAATCTTGCCGCGCTGCATGTCCGCGAGCAGATTCATCATGCCCTGACGGAGACTTTCGCCCTTGCTTTCGATGAGCATTTTCTGCGCGTCGGGATTGAGCACGAGATAGTTGCTCGGCGCGGCGGCCGCGGCCCACTGCTGCACGGTGAAGCGAATGCGTTCACGCGTTTTCGGATCGCTCTGCACGGCGTCCGCGAGTTCCTGCAGATAACGCGCGTTCAGCAGATACCACGCCGCCGTGAACGCGTAGGCGGACGTCGTCTGCCACGTCGTATCGGAGAAACGGCGGTCCTTGATCGATGCCGGATCGATATGCTGCGCGCTCGCCTGCTTGAGCAGTTCGGCCGCATCGCGCGAATAATCGCTTTGCAGCTTTTGCAGACGTTCCAGCGGAATCGCGATGGTCGGAATCGGCAAGGTCGGCAGACCCTGCATCGCCGCGCCGAAACCCAGCATGCTGCTCGCAAGCATGGCGAATTCCGCCATGCTGTTCATCTTCGAGAAATCCGGCATGGCGCCGAGGCTCGGGAATGCGTGCGGCATGCCGTTGGGAAACCCGAAACGCGCTCGCGGAGGGATTTGCCACCATGTTCGCGAAGGGATTGCCGACCATCGTTGCAAACGGATTGGCATTGGCAAATGGATTCGGGAATTGCCCGAATGCACCGAACGGCGAAGCCGCGCCCGCCGTTTCTTTCTGCTGAGGATTAACCGCTTGATTAGCCGACGGATTGGCAACTTGCCCGAATTTCGCCCATTGCGCCGGATCCGCAACGCTTCGCCAGGCGTTGAGCCATTGATCGAGCGCCTGCTGTACGCCGGCCGGATCGGGGTATGCGCCGGGCGCATTCGCCGAAGGGTTGTCGGCGGTACGGGAGCGGGAAGAAGAGGAAGAGTTTTTGGAATCCATACCCGCTTTTGACCTGTGAGTCTCGCAAGACTGATTGCTGATGCAGGCATCGCCGGGCTTGTTTCGACCAGCACGCGGATGTGTGGTGCGCCCTCTACGCGCGGCAAGATTTCCCCTTGCTACGTCATGCCCGATTGGATGAATTCCGGGAACATTCTTGCGCTTAGGCGTCAAGCATGTCAATGCTTCGCCCCGATTTTGCCGCAGTGCAATATTTTTTAATTATCGCTTTTCCCCCATGCGAAATATTGTGCCTACACAGGACTTCACATTAATGCGAAACGATGATTAAAACCGTCCAATCAATGTTTGCAGTCAGTCTTTGCGTAACGTTATTCGCCTATTCGGCTAACCAGATCATCGCTGCCATGCGTCCGGTAATGCGGTCTCGCCGATACGAATAGAAGCGCTCCGACTCCGACACCGTGCAATGCGTGCCGCCATGAATGCGCGATGCATCGATACCGATCGACGCAAGGCGCAGACGCGCCAGCGTGAAAATATCCGCGTGATATTTGCCGGGCGCGCCGGTCGGAACGAATGCCGCAGCGGTGGCATCGCGCGCATCGGCATTCGCGACGGAAACGGAGGCAACGAACACGTCTTCGCCCACTTCGAATTTCGACGGCCCGATTGCCGAACCGAGGTACGCATTCAAGTCACTGGACGATGTACCCACAAGTCGCGCGACACACTCGCCCGTCTTCTCGACGATGCCCGCCGCCAGTCCGCGCCAGCCCGCATGCGCGGCGCCGATCGCGCGGCCTTCGTCATCGCAGAACAGCACGGGCAGGCAGTCCGCCGTCATCACGACGCACACGACGCCGGGTTGATCGGTCACGCTGGCGTCGGCCTTGATGGTCTCGCCGGCGGCACGGCGCAAGAGCACGTCCGCTGCATCTTCCACTTGCGCGCTGTGAACCTGTGCGAGCCACGCGGCTTCCGGACGGCCGGTCAGCGCGAGCGCACGGCGGCGGTTTTCCGTAACGGCTTCAGGCACATCGTCGGTCGAAAAACCCAGGTTGAGACCGCCCGCACCAGGCGCGCCACCATCGTAGGGTCCGCTGCTCACGCCGCCCACGCGCGTCGTGACGAACGCCTTCACGCGAGGCGACACGCGCCACTGCGGCCAGAGGCAATCTTTCTCGTTCAACGCGCCGTACGCCCCGCCTGTGTTCGTCATGCTTCGTCTTCGTCCCAGTCGTCGCCGTCCTGCACTTCGTAGACTTCGGGGAAGTCGTCGTCTTCGTCGAGATCGATTTCCTCGTCGCGCCCGAAGCCCAGTTCAGTTGCAAGCGCCGCGATGTCTTCCGGCACGTCCGAGCGCCAGTGCACGTCCTTGCCCGTATCTGGATGAACCAGGCCGAGCCGCCATGCATGTAGCGCCTGACGCGCGAAACCATCCGGCAGCGGTGTTACCGATCGCTTGCCGCGCGCGCGTCCGTAGACCGAATCGCCCAGCAGCGGATGACCGACATACGCACAATGCACGCGAATCTGATGCGTGCGGCCCGTTTCCAGATCGCAATGAATGGCGCTCACCGGCTGACCGTGCCAGGTCGTGCGGTCGATGGTGCGGAAATGCGTGCGCGCATGCTTGCCCGATGCCGTCGATACCACCGCCATGCGTGTGCGTTCGCGCGGATCGCGGCCGATGGGCGCATCGATGGTGCCGTCGTCCGGCATGTTGCCCCACACGAACGCGACGTAGCGGCGCTTCACCGTGCGCGCCTGCAACTGGCGCACGAGATCGGTCTGCGCCTCGAGCGTGCGCGCGACGACCATCAGGCCCGACGTTTCCTTGTCCAGCCGATGCACGATGCCCGCGCGCGGCAGGCCCGCCGCCGCATCGCCGTAACGATGCAGCAGACCGTTCAACAATGTGCCGCTGCAGTTGCCCGCCGCTGGATGCACGACCATGCCCGCGGGTTTATCGATGACGACGAGCGCATCGTCCTCATACACGATATGCAGCGGCACCGGCTCCGGCGCGAACGCGAGCTGTTCGGGCAACAGATCCGGCACGAGCGAAATGGCGGCGCCGAGCGGCACCGGCTGACGCACCTTCGCGCGTTCGCCGTCGATGAGCACGCGACCTTCCTCGATCCAGCCTTGCAGCCGGTTTCGCGAAAACTCCGAAAAGACTTTCGTGAGCACTTTGTCGAGGCGTTCGCCCGCGAGTTCGTCGGGCACCTGCGCGATGCGCGGTGCCTCCTCGCCCGCGCCTGGCCGGACAGGTTTCACGTCACCGCGAACTGCGTCGTCGCGTGATGCGCATGGGCTATAATTTTTAGGTTCGTCTTTGGTATGATGGGCGTTCGAGCGGGTCATTTGGACGAGATGCAACGGGAAAGCCCCGCATAGTCGGTCGGATCGGCAGGCAAAAAAGCCTGATGCTGCATACAGGTCGGTTATGCGAATTTATGCGAAACGCCGCGCTTCCATGTTATGGACCGAGAAACCGCGCGAATCATCGCGCCGGATACACGGTTGGACACAGTTAGAGGAACAGAAAGCACTGATGCGAGCCGTTAACACCATTCATCAATCGATGCAACGATCAGTCAAGTATCTGGCGCTAGCGGCGAGCGTCGCTATCGTCGCGGCCTGTCATGGTCTGCCCGAGAAGACCGACGAAACGGCGACCTGGAATAACAACAAATTATATACGGAGGCTCAGGACGCGCTGAACGGCCGCGACTGGGGCAAGTGCGCCAAATACTTCGAAGCGCTCGAAGGGCGTGGTCCGTTCGACCATTTCGCGCAGCAGGCGCAGATCAACGTCGCGTACTGCAACTGGAAGAACGGCGAAACCGCCAGCGCCGACCAGGCAATCGACCGCTTCATGAAGCTGCACCCGGATCATCCCGAGATTTCGTATGCGTACTATCTGAAGGGCATGATCCACTTCAACGACGACCTGGGTTTGTTCGGCCGCTTCTCCGGTCAGGACATGAGCGAGCGCGATCCGAAGTCGCTGCGCGAGTCGTATGACGCGTTCAAGGTTGTCGTCGGCAAATATCCGCAAAGCAAGTACGCGCCGGATGCCGCGCAACGCATGCGCTATATCGTGAACGCGCTGGCTTCGCACGAAGTGCATGCGGCGGACGATTACTATCGGCGTGGCGCGTATGTGGCGGCGATCAATCGTGCGCAGCTCGCCATCCGCGAATACAAGAATGCGCCGGCGACCGAAGACGCGCTGCACATCATGACGAGGTCGTATCAGGAGCTCGACCAGCCGCAACTCGCCGACGACACCAAGCGCGTGCTCGCCGCGACCTTCCCGGACAGCCCGTACGTGACCGGCAAGCGCCGCGCGAACGCGGAAAAGCCCTGGTATCAGATCTGGTAACGCGCGCAGGTTGAGTCATGCAGTAAAAAAGGCGTCGTAGAGACGCCTTTTTCGTTTCCGGCACGATCGTCACGTAGCGGTCACCGCGCCTTACTCACCCATACGCTCCGCCAGATCCACCGATTCGCTGAAGAACTCCCGCACCACGTCGAGCTCGCGCGTGCGCTTGAACGGCGGCAAGCTTTGCCAGATACGCCGGCCATACGGCTTGTCGACGAGCCGCGTGTCGCAGATCATCAGCACGCCGCGATCCGTCTCGGCGCGAATCAGCCGCCCCGCGCCCTGCTTGAGCGTGATGACCGCCTGCGGCAACTGATGCACGGCGAACGGGCTCAGGCCTTTCTTCGTGAGCGCGTCCAGGCGCGCGGCGAGCACCGGATCATCAGGCGGCGCGAACGGCAGCTTGTCGATGACGACGAGCGACAGCGCATCGCCGCGGACATCGACGCCTTCCCAGAAACTCTGGCTGCCAACGAGAATCGCGTTGCCGTACGCGCGGAAGCGGTCGAGCAATTCGGTGCGGCTCGCATCGCCCTGCACGAGTAGCGGATTCTCCCAGCCACGGCGTTCGATGATGTCGCGCAGACGCGTCGAAATGCGATCGACCGCGCGCAGCGTCGTGCACAGCACGAACACACCGCCGCCCGATGCCTCGATCACCGGCAAGGCCGCTTCGAACACGGCATCGGTGAATTGCGGCGACGACGGCTGCGGCAAATTGCGCGGCACGTACAACAAGCCTTGCGTCGGGTAATCGAAGGGGCTCGGCAAGGTCATCGAGCGGCGCGCGTTCAGGCCCATTTGCGCCGCGTAATGCGTGAAGTCGCCGCGCACGGACAGCGTCGCCGACGTGAAGATCCATGCGCGCAGCACGCCCGCGCGCTGCTTCGCGAAGATCGGCGCCACCGACAGCGGCGTCTCGTGCAACTGGACCGTGTGCGAAAACACTTCGATCCAGCGCACCATTTCGTTCGGCTCTTCCTTCGCGGCTTCGACGGCGGTTGCTTCGTCCTCGACGACGGCGCGTTCGAGCGGTGTCGGCGGCGTGGTCCAGCCCGACAGCAAATCCTGCAACTCGCGCGCGCGCCGCACCAGCGCCTGCAACGATTCGGCGCGCTCAGCGTGCGCGGACAGCCCGGACGCGAGGGCATCGAGATGCGTTTCTAGCGTGTCGAGCGCTTCGAAGAGCAGATGGTTACCCGGCAATTGCCCGAGCGAAAAACGCGCGAAATCTTCCTTGAACGTCAGGCGAAGATCGCGCGCCGCGCGTTCCAGCGCCGCGCCGAGCTTGCTCCAGTCGGCGGCGTCGCGCGCGTGGCTCATGCCTTCGGCGACGGTATCGCGCGCGAGTTCGAGAAACTGCGTGGTCAACAGCGTCTCACCGAAGAACAGCGTCGCCGTTTCTGGCAACTGATGCGCCTCGTCGAAGATGATCGTGTTTGCGGTCGGCAGCAATTCGGCCATGCCGGTGTCGCGCAGCATCACATCCGCGAAAAACAGATGATGATTGACCACCACGATATCCGCCTGCTGCCCTTCCTTGCGCGCCTGCATGACGAAGCATTCCTTGTAATGCGGGCATTCCTGGCCGAGACAGTTATCTCGCGTGGACGTGACCATCGGCCAGACCGGCGAGTTTTCGGGGATGCTCGCGAGTTCCGTCTTGTCGCCGGTGCGCGTGATCTTCGCGAAGCGGACGATTTCCTGCAAATGCGCGGTGTCCTGGCGCGAACCCAGCCGGCCATTGTCGGCGGTGCGCTCGAGATAGTAGTGACACAGGTAGTTCGCGCGGCCCTTGAGCATCGCGACCGACACGGGCACCGCGAGCGCATCGCGCACGGTCGGAATGTCGCGCTGAAAAAGCTGGTCCTGCAGGTGCTTGGTGCCCGTCGATACGATGACCTTACCGCCCCACAGCATGGCTGGCACGAGATACGCGTAGGTCTTGCCGGTGCCGGTGCCCGCCTCGACAATCAGCGTGTTCTCGCCACCGTCGATCGCCGCCTTCGCGGTAGCGATGCCGATATCATCGGCGGGTTGCTCGTCGGGTGCGTAAGGCTTGTCGGACGACAGCCCGAGCTTGCGCGCGGGACGGCGCTGCGCCTCGAACATCGCCGGCTCGGGCATCGCGCGGCCGGACGCTTCCATCGCGGCGGCGACGGCGCGCGACATGTCGATCTGCGACGCGCGCGGCCGATAGCCGTCGATCGCGCGGGCGAGCAGGCCGTCGGCGGAAAAGATCGCGTCGAGTTCGACGCGGCGTTTGTCAGTGACGGCGAGCGACATGTCGGCCGCGTCGGCGAATTGTGCGGGTGAATTCAAAACGGGATCGATCCTGCGGAGTCTTGCAGCGATTCAATGCGCGACCCGGGCGCCCCGATGGTGCCGAATGTGGTGCCTATCGGTGCCAGATGCCGTACGATTTTAAACTGGGACGAAGCCTCAGTGCGTGTCCGTATCCAGCTGCAACTGCAGCAGGATGATCGTGTCCTTCACCTTGAGCTTGCGCTTCTTGAGCCGTCTCAGCTCGAGATCGCTCGAGATCGTCGCTGCCCGCCATGCCAGCGATCAGCGCCTCGAGTCCGTGATGCTCTTCCTGCAATTGCGCAATGCGATCGCGGATCATGCCCGTATCCACGGCAGGTTGTCGGGGTGCGTTCAAGCGCTGCTGCATGCTCGCCTCCTTTCATCCCTTCGTCACTGCTGAACGAGGGAACGGCGCGTTCCGCCGTCCTGCCCTCGCCCGATGCACTACTGATGCAACCAGCGCTACCGAGCCTGAGCGCGCGAGTCGCGTTACTGGCCTTGCTGCTGTTGCTTCAATTGTTCCTGACGCTGCTGCTCTTCCTGCTGCGCCTGCTGTGCTTTTCCTGCTGCTTGCACGCGGCTTCCTTCTGGCGGGCGTCCACTTCGGCGCGATGCTGCGCGGCGTCGCGCTGCTTCTGCTCATAGCGCTCGGCCTTTTGCTCGCGTTCCTGCGCGTCCTGCACGCCGCGTGCGCGCGCGTCGTCCAGTTGCTTCTGGTAGTCCGCTTGCTTGCGATCGTGCCCCGCCTGATTGGCCGCGCGCTGCAGCGCCACGGCCTGACGTTGCGCCGCGAGCGCGTTCTGGCGCTGCTTGTCCTCAAAAGACTGCTGGTTCGCCTTTTCGTTGGCGGCGCGCTGCGGCGCCTGCGCGTCGTATTCCGCCTGCTTGATCGCCGCCTGCTGATCGCGCTCCTTGGCGCGCTCTGTGCGCTGCTCGTCGTCAAGCGTGATCTGGTCCTGACGGATTTCCTGACGCGTTTCGCGCATCTCGTCGCGCGCCTTCGACAGACAGTGATTGACGAAGAAATTGCCGTAGCAGTCGTGCTGCTTCACGCCGAAGCGGTAGTTGTTTTCTTCGGTACGCTTGTCGATGGTTTTCTGACGGCGCGCGTAGTCGGCCTGCAAGGCGCTGTCAGCGCTTTGCGCGCTCGGTGCCGACGCGGCGCTGAGCGGCTGCGCGGTGACAACCGTGGTCGGGTCGATCGGCTTCGCGGATTGCGCGAGCGCATACCGGGGCACGAACACGAGCGGCACGCAAAGCAGCGCCGCCGCTGTGAGCGTCACGCGGGAGAAGCAAAATTTGGGCAAATGAGTGAACGGCAACGTGATCGGAAATCAGATGCGTACGGCTGATGAAAAGGGCTCGCGCGATGCGGAAATTCTATCACCGCGCCGGAGCGCTTCGGCATTTATAGCAAAATATCCGGCTTCAGCAACTCGGCTCGTTCGCCCGACTTACTCGTGCCGCCTGCTCCTGCGCACGCAGCGTTTCAATCGCACCTTCCCGAGTATCGAGGACGAGCCAGCAGACAACGCAGAATCATGATCATGACGGAAACCGTAGCACTCAAGATCGTACAGCGCCTTGCCACCGAACTCGCTGTGCAACCGCGCCAGGTGGCCGCCGTCGGGCTTCTGGACGAAGGGTCCACCGTGCCGCCCGGTATCGCAAGAAAGTAACCGGCAATCTCGACGACACACAACTGCGCACGCTCGAAGAACGCCTGCTCCATCTGCGCGAGTTGGAAGACCGCCGCGCCGCCATCCTCACGAGCATCGACGAGCAAGGCAAGCTGATCGACGAACTGCGCACCGCCATCGAAGGCGCGGACAGCAAGTAGGTTCTCGAAGACCTCTTCTCCCTTACAAGCCCAAACGCCGCACCCGTGCGCAGATCGTGCGCGAAGCCAGCCTCGAGCCGCTGGCGCAGGCGCTGCTCGCCGATCCGACACTCGATCCGCACAACCGAAGCCGCAAAGTACATCGACGTCGAAAAAGGCGTCGCCGACACGAAGGCCGCGCTCGACGGCGCGCGCGACATCCTCTCCGAGCAATTCGGCAAGACCGCGGAAATCCCGACCATCTGTTCAATCAGGGTCTCATCATGTCGAGCGTGGTCGCCGGCAAGGAGAACGAGGAAGGCGAGAAATTCCGCGATTACTACGACTACAGCGAAACCGTGCGTACGGTGCCGTCGCATCGCGCGCTCGCGCTGTTCCGCGGCCGCAATGTGGGCCTGCTGTCCGTCAAGCTCGGTCTCGGCGAAGAACTCGACGCGCAGATTCCGCACCCATGCGAGTCGATGATCGCGGGGCATTTCGGCATCGTCAATCGCGCGCACCGCGGACAAATGGCTCGCCGACGTGTGCCGCTGGTGCTGGCGCGTGAAGGTGCAGCCGCACATTGAAACGGAACTGCTGACGAAACTGCGCGAAGAAGCTGAACACGAAGCCATTCGCGTGTTCGCGCACAATCTGAAGGACTTGCTGCTCGCCGCGCCCGGCGGACCCAAGGCCGTGATCGGTCTCGATCCGGGTTTGCGCACCGGCGTGAAGGTCACGGTCGTCGATCGCACCGGCAAGCTGCTCGCCACCGACACCATCTATCCGCACGAGCCGCGTCGCGACTGGGACGGATCACTGGCGAAGCGCGCGCGTCTCGCGCGTGAGACGCAGGCCGAACTCGTGTCGATAGGCAACGGCACGGCCTCGCGCGAAACCGACAAGTTCGCGAGCAAACTCATCGCGAAACATCCGGAACTGAAGTTGCAGAAGATCGTCGTGTCCGAAGCAGGCGCGTCGGTGTATTCGGCGTCCGAACTAGCGGCGAAGGAGTTCCCGGAACTAGACGTGTCGCTGCGCGGTGCGGTGTCGATCGCGCGGCGTCTGCAGGATCCGCTCGCGGAACTCGTCAAGATCGAGCCGAAGGCGATCGGCGTCGGCCAGTATCAGCAAGCACGACGTGAATCAGCGCGAACTAGCGCGTTCGCCCGATGCGGTCGTCGAGGATTGCGTGAACGCCATTGGCATCGATGCGAACACGGCGTCGGTCGCCCTGCTCGCTCACGTGTCGAGGCTGAACGCGACGCTGGCGCGCAATATCGTCGATTTCCGCGATGCCAACGGGCCGTTCCCGTCGCGCGAGCATCTGAAGAAGGTGCCGCGTCTCGGCGACAAAACCTTCGAGCAGGCCGCGGGCTTCCTGCGCATCAAGCATCAATAACGGCGAGAATCCGTTCGATCGCTCGTCGGTGCACCCGGAAGCGTATCCGGTCATGGAGCGCATGCTCGCGAAAATCAAGAAGCATATCGGCGATGTGCTCGGCAAACGCGAAGCGCTCACCGGTCTGTCGCCGGCCGAATTCGTCGACGAGCGTTTCGGTCTACCGACCGTGCGCGACATTCTCACCGAACTGGAAAAGCCCGGCCGCGATCCGCGTCCCGAGTTCAAGACCGCGACCTTCAAGGAAGGCATCGAGAAGATTTCCGATCTCATGCCCGGCATGATCCTCGAAGGCATCATGACGAACGTGGCGGCGTTCGGTGCGTTCGTCGATATCGGCGTGCATCAGCAACGGGCTCGTGCACGTGTCGGCAATGTCGACAGTTCATCAAGGACCCGCACGAAGTCGTGAAGGCCGGTCAGGTTATCAAGGTGAAGGTGCTGGAAACGGATGTGAAGCGTCAGCGTATCGCGCTCACGATGCATCTCGATGACGATTTCGCGCAGGCTTCGGCAGGCGGCGCGGGTGCGGGCGGTTCGCAGCGCGGCGGTCAGCAGGATCGACGCTCAAGTGGATGTCCGCGGCAACGTCGCGAGCCGGAACCGGCCGGCGTGATGGCGGCGGCTTTCGCGAAATTGAAGCGCTGAACGAAGCGTCCGCGCCAACAAAAACCCCCACGTCTTCACGTGGGGGTTTTGTTTTCAGCTGCGGTGAAGAAGCAGCATCAAATCTCGATCTTCGTCCCGAGCTCCACCACCCGATTTGCCGGAATACTGAAGATGAAGAAATCGGTCGGCTTCGCGGCGTTCTGGTGCATCCATGCGAACACGCGCTCGCGCCATACGGACATGCCCGGCAACTCGGTCGGCACCACGGTTTCGCGCGCCATGAAGAACGACGTGTCCATCAGTTGGAAGGTCATCGCATGTGTGCGCGTGATCTGCTCGAGCACGGCCTTCACGTCGGGTGTCTCGTTGAAGCCGTATGCGGCCTTCACGAGGAACAGACCGCCACCGATATCCTTCACTTCGAGGCGATGCGCGTTGTCCACATACGGAATGTCGCGCGTCTGGAAGTTCATAAAGATGGTGCGCTCGTGCAACACCTTGTTGTGCTTGAGGTTGTGCAGGAGACTCACCGGCACGAGCGAATCGCTGCCCGTCAGATAGATCGCCGTGCCCGACACGCGATGCGGCGGATGCGCGAGCAAGCCCTGCAGGAACGGCATCAGCGGAATACCGTCGGCGGCCGTGCGATCCTTGACGATCATGCGGCCCTTGTACCAGGTCATCAGCAGGAAGAACAGCGCGCCGCCGATGCACAACGGCAGCCAGCCGCCCTGCTCGATCTTCAACAAGCTCGCGCCGAAGAAACCGATATCGATCAGCAGGAACACGGTGATCATGCCGCCCACGAGCCAGCGGTTCCAGCCCCACAGGTTCACCATGACGACAGACACGAGAATGGTCGTAACGAGCATCGTCGCCGTGACCGCGAGACCGTACGCCGCGGCCAGATTCTCCGAACTCTTGAAGCCGATCACGATGCACAGGATGATGAACAGCAGCATCCAGTTGACGAGCGGAATATAGATCTGCCCGATCGCGAGTTCCGACGTATGCAGGATCTTCATGCGCGGCACATAGCCGAGCTGAATCGCTTGGCTTGTCAGAGAGTACGCGCCCGAAATGACGGCCTGCGAGGCGATCACGGTCGCGACCGTCGACAGGATAACGAGCGGCAGCAGCGCCCAGTCGGATGCGAGCAAAAAGAACGGGGTTTCGATGGCCTTCGGCGAATGCATCAGCAGCGCGCCCTGACCGAAGTAGTTCAGCAAGAGCGATGGCATCACCACGCCGTACCAGCCGCAGCGGATCGGCTTGGCGCCGAAGTGGCCCATGTCTGCGTAGAGTGCTTCCGCACCAGTCAGCACCAGCACGACGGAACCGAGCACGATATACGTCTGCAGCACGTGCTCCGCCATGAACGAAAACGCGTAGTACGGATTGAGCGCGACCAGCACGCCAGGCTGAAGAATGATGTGATAGCCGCCCAGCACCGCGAGCGTCAGAAACCACACCAGCATGATTGGGCCGAACAGCTTGCCGACGACCGCCGTGCCGTGACGCTGAATGTAGAACAGCAAGATTAGGATGGCGATGGTGATGGGAATCACATACGGCGTGAGCGATGGTGTCGCAAGTTCGAGACCTTCGACGGCGGAAATCACCGACATCGCCGGCGTGATGACGGCATCGCCATAGAACATGCATGCGCCGAAGATACCGAGCATCATCAGCACGCCGGAAAACTTGCCGGAGTCGCGCACGCTGCGCAGCGCCAGCGTCATCAGCGCGAGCACGCCGCCCTCGCCATTGTTGTCGGCGTGCATGACGAACAGCACGTACTTGACGGCAACTACCATGACGATGGCCCAGAACAGGAGGGAAATGACGCCGAGAATCGATTGCTCGGAAAGCCCGATGCCGTGCGCCGGGCTGAAAGCTTCCTTCAGGGAGTATAACGGACTCGTGCCGATGTCGCCGAAAACAACGCCGATGGCCGCGAGCGCAAGGGAGGGCAAAGAGTGTTTGCGCTCTTGCGCGTGAGTCGAGCTAGTCATAAAAGCGAGATATCCGTCCAGAGCGGAAAGAAACGAACGCCATTCTATCCAACGTCGCACGCAAAAACGCCGTCTCGCCGCGTGTTGCTGGCTTGCTGCTGCAAGCGACAGAAGACGCGAGTAAGAGTGTAGCATCGTGCTCCGAATGCGTTCGGGCGACGTCCAGACGCGACCCCCCCCCGGGGGGGTGATCCGGGCGAACGGTGTTCGATGTTCGAATTCAAGCAGCAAGCCGCCTGTGAGCGCTTCAGGCGCGCCCGTTCTGCAATCCGCGGTGATCATCCATGCGCCGAGATTGTGCGGACGCACCGTGTCCCATTCCTCGAAAGGTTGATGAATCCACGGGTTCGTTTCGAGAAACTGCACGTGATAGTCGAGCTTGACCTTTGAGCACGCCTTGTACCAAAGGTTCGCCGAACGCACGGCCGTGATGGCCGGATAACGTTCTTTCAGATGCTCCTGCACGCGCGCCAGTATCACCCCCGGAATCCACCAGATCGTCGCCAGCAGCACGTTGCAGGACAACTCACCGCGCGCGTCATCGTGATGTATTGCGCGATATCCAGATCGCCCTGCTCCGTGCCCGCCGCTTCACGGTACGAACTGGTCGCGAAAATGGCGGGCGGCAGATCCGTAGATGCACGACAACTGATCGCCGCGGCGCAGGCCGCCGCGCGCAAGACACAGGCTCTTGTCGAACTTCCAGTCCGATTCGGGGACCTTGAGCGCGAGGAGTTCGATCAACCGGTGATATTCGTCCCAGTTGACCCAGAGGTTCTTGTCGTCGTTACGCGGGTCGGTCATGGCGATCATGATGTGAGGCTCTTTCGAATGCAAATTACGGTTATATACGAAATGTGACCGCGTATTGGGCAATAGGCGGTCACATTCTTACAGCGTCCGGCTCAGATTGAAACGCTCGCGCGCTTTAGACCTTGAACGGATGACGAAGCAGGATCATTTCGTCACGGTCCGGACCCGTGGACACCATGTCGATGGGCACGCCCGCCACTTCCTGCACGCGCGTCAGATAGGCGCGCGCATTGTCCGGCAGGCTGTCCCATTGCGTGATGCCGATGACACTTTCCTTCCAGCCGCCGAAGGTCTCGTAGACCGGCTCGCAAAGGGCCACTTCCGATGCGCCACGCGGCAGGATATCGACCGGCTTGCCGTCGAGCGTGTAGCCCGTGCACAGCTTCACTTCGTCGAGACCGTCGAGCACGTCGAGCTTGGTAATGCACAGGCCCGAGATGCCGTTTATCTGGATCGACCGGCGCAGCGCGGCGACATCCAGCCAGCCGGTACGGCGCGGACGGCCGGTGACCGAGCCGAATTCCTTGCCGACGGTCGCGAGCGTCAGGCCGACCTGCTCCTGACGTTGCGCATTGTCCGCATCGTACAGTTCGCTCGGGAACGGGCCCGAACCGACGCGCGTGCAATACGCCTTGGTGATGCCGAGAATGTAGTTCAGACGCTGCGGCCCGGTGCCCGCGCCCGCCGTCGCAGCGCCCGCCACGCAATTGCTGGACGTCACGAACGGATACGTGCCGTGATCGATGTCGAGCAGCGTACCTTGTGCGCCTTCGAACAGCAGGTTGCTGCCGGCATGGTTCGCGTCGTACAAACGGCGCGAGACGTCGGTAACCATCGGCGCGAGACGGTCGGCGTAACCGAGCATCGTGTCGAGCGTCTTCTGATAATCGACTTCGTTCGCGCCCAGATATTTGGTCAGCACGAAGTTATGGAAGTCGAGTGCTTCGCGCAAGCGTTCGGAGAACACCGGCACGTCGAACAGGTCCTGCACGCGCAGGCCGCGACGCGCCACCTTGTCTTCGTATGCCGGGCCGATGCCGCGTCCCGTCGTGCCGATCTTGCCCGCGCCGCGCTTGGCTTCACGCGCCTGATCGATGGCGACGTGATACAGGAGAACGAGTGTGGTGGCTTCGGAGATGAAGAGGCGCTTCTGGACGTCGATGCCGGCGGCTTCCAGCTCGTCAATTTCCTTAAATAGCGCTTCCGGCGACAACACGACGCCATTGCCGATGTAACAGGCCGTGCCGGCACGCATGATGCCCGACGGGATGAGGCGCAGGATCGTCTTCTTGCCACCGATGATGAGCGTATGGCCGGCATTGCGGCCGCCCTGGAAACGCACGACGCCGGAGGCATGGTCCGTCAGCCAGTCGACGATCTTGCCTTTGCCCTCATCACCCCACTGGGTGCCCACCACGACGACATTACGTCCTGGGTTCACATTCACTGCACTGGCAGACATGTTGATTTGCTAGGTGGTTAAAAACGTATTTTAACTATGTTCTCGGGGACTTCCGAGTTTTTCGGGAACCGTTTCTTGGTCATCATACGCACCCGACAGACGCACCATATGAAGTATTCTATGTGATAAAAGAGTCAACCGCGCGGCTCGACCGTCCATTGGCCATCGCGCTCGATGAGCACGCGATCCGCCGCGAACTCGTCGAGGTCGTGATCGTGGCCCGGCAGCGCCTGAATCACCACTTCGCCGGCATCGCGCAGGGCGGAGATGGCCGCCGCGCGCAGCGGCTCGTCGTGCTTCCACGGCGCGAGGATCGCGCTGCCGCGTGCATCGACCGGGGAAATGCGCGCCACTTCGCGCAGATCGAGAGAGAAGCCCGTCGCGGGACGCGCGCGGCCGTAAGCGAGGCCGACGTCGTCGTAACGGCCGCCGCGCGCAACCGCGTTCGGCACGCTGTCGAGATAGGCCGAAAACATCACGCCGCTGTGATACGCGTAGCCACGCAGGTCGGCGAGATCGATCATCACTTCCGCGCCTTCGACCTGTCCCGCGAGGAACGCGAGATCGTCGAGCGCGCGCGCGATCGCCGGCAGATTCGGCAGAAGGCCGCGCGCGATCTGCAGCACGGAGGCATCGCCGTATAGTGACGGCAGCGCGCGCAGCGCTTCGCGCGGCACCTGTCCGAGATTCGCGGTCAGCTCGTTCAGACGCGGCACGTCCTTGCTGGCGAGCGCGTCATACAGCGATTCGCCGAGCGACGGCGCCGCCGGTTCCAGTTCAAGCAGCGCGGCCAGCACGCCCCCATGCGCCAGATCGAGACGCACTTTCGACAAGCCCCCAAGATGCAGCGAATCGAGCATCAGTTGCTGGATTTCGAGGTCCGCTTCGAGGCCCGCATGACCGTAGATTTCCGCGCCGATCTGAATCTGCTCGCGCGTCGCGTGCAGCCCACGCGGACGCGTGTGCAGCACCACGCCCGCGTAGCACAGGCGCGTCACGCCCTGACGATTCAGCAAATGCGCGTCGATGCGCGACACCTGTGGCGTGATGTCCGCGCGAAGGCCGAGCGTGCGGCCGGACAACTGATCGACCAGCTTGAAGGTGCGCAGGTTGAGGTCGCTGCCGCCGCTCGTCAGCAGCGATTCGATGTATTCGAGCATCGGCGGCATCACCATCTCATATCCGTACGAGCGGAAACGGTCGAGCAAGCGGCGGCGCAGCTCCTCGATCTTGCGGGCTTCCGACGGCAAGACGTCGGCGATATTCTCGGGAAGTAACCAGGTGGACATCGATACGTTTCCTACGGGGCGCGCGGCGATCTCACGACGGCGCGCAAGGACAGGAGACAAAAGACAGGTTAGGCGAAAATCTCAGGTCGCGATGAGCAGGAGGATCAGCCCGAGCACCATCGCGATCAGCCCGCCGATGCGAATGTGATGCGGCGGCCGTTCGGCGATACGGCGGAACGTGTTACGCCAGGCCTTCGGAAACACGAAGGGGAACATCCCTTCGATGATCAGCATCAGCGCAAGTGCGAGCAGTAGCGTCTCGAGCATGTCTCAAGGGAGAAGGCGCCGCGCAGTCGACTGCGCGGCCGTGGGCACGATCAGCGCCGGGCCGTGGCGGGCGG
>JAQFVJ010000044.1 GCA_029439525.1 Caballeronia sp. BR6202001591004 | reverse complement strand
ATGCGTCGGACGCGGCACGGGCCTCGACGACGCTGGCGTGCGCCACAAGCGCGACGTGCTGTCGAAAGCGCTCGCGCTGCATCCGCGCTCGAACGATGCGATCGATGCGCTCGCCACGTTCGGCGGCTTCGAAATCGCGATGATGACGGGCGCGTATCTCGCCGCCGCGGAATTGAACATGACGATTCTCGTCGATGGCTTCATCGCGACATCGGCGCTGCTGGTTGCATCGACCATCGCGCCGGACGTGCTCGCGTATTGCGTGTTCGCGCATACATCGAACGAAGCGGGGCATCGGCGCATGCTCGCGCATTTCGATGCCATGCTGCTTCTGCAACTCGATCTGCGTCTTGGCGAAGGCACGGGCGCGGCGCTCGCGCTGCCGATTCTGCGCGCGGCCATCGCGTTCGTCGAGGAGATGGCGAGCTTCGAGTCGGCGGGCGTCTCGGACAAGCCGGCTCGATGACGATGCACCGCGTGCAAGACGAACTGCGCGACTTCTTCACTGCGCTCGGCTATTTCACGCGCGTGCCGGTGCCGCGCTGGGTTGGCTTCGAGCGCGACTATCTGAACGCGGCGGCGCGCTACTTTCCGCTTGTCGGCGCGATAGTCGGCGGCGTCGGCGCGCTCGTGTATCTCGCGGCGCTGCGCGCGTTTCCGGCGGGCGTGGCCGTGCTGCTGTCGATGGCGGCGACGCTCCTGCTGACCGGCGCGTTCCACGAAGACGGCCTCGCCGATTGCCTCGATGCCTTCGGGGGCGGCTACACGCGCGACGACGTGCTGCGGATCATGCACGACTCGCGCATCGGCGCGTTCGGCGCAATAGGACTGGTGATCGCGCTGGCGCTCAAATGGCAAACGCTGGCATCGATGTCGCCTGCGCGCGTCGCGTGGCTGATGGTCGGCGCCCACGCCGTGAGCCGCGTGTTCGCGATCAGCTATCTCGCGACGCTCGATTACGTGCGCGATGAAGGCAAGGCGAAGCCGGTCGCGCAGCCCATGAGCACATCGTCGGTGCTGATTGCCGCGATGTTCGGTTTGCCGTGGCTCGTGTGGATCGACTGGAAACTCGCGTGCGTGAGCTTCGTCGTGCTCGCCGTGCTGTGCTTTGTCATGGGACGTTACTTCGTGCGGCGCATCGGCGGATATACGGGCGATTGCCTCGGCTTCGCGCAGCAGGTTTTCGAAATCGTGACTTATCTGACAGCGCTCGCATGGATCTCGTCCTGATCCGGCATCCGCGCGTCGCGGTCGAAGCGGGCATGTGCTACGGCCGAAGCGATGTGCCCCTGCTGCACGATGCAGCCGAATCTGCGCGCGCGGCGCTCGCGCGGATGGATGCGCTCGGCGTGCCGCATTGCATCGATGGCTGGCATACGAGTCCGCTGGTTCGATGCGCATCGATGGCGCGTGCGCTTGCACCTTCCGCGCATCCGCAACTCGATGCGCGGCTCGCGGAACTCGATTTCGGTGCATGGGAAGGGCGCGCGTGGGACGGCATCGACCGCGCGCTGATCGATGCATGGGCAGCCGATATCGAATACGCGCGTCTGCACGGCGGCGAAAGTCTCGCGCAGTTCGCGGATCGCGTGCTGTCATGGTTCGGCGATGTCCGCGCGCACGATGGCGACGTGCATGTCGTCGCTCACTCCGGCGTGATGCGCGTGCTCGCCGCGCATATGCTGCGGCTCGAACGCGCGAGCGTGCTGCAATGGCCGCTCGATTTCGGCGCGATCGCGCAGTTCAGGCGCGTGGGTGACGCGTGGGTGCTGGTGCGCTGGAACGCGTAGTCATTTCGGACGACGCTGCCGCGCCTGTTCCAGATCGGCGACAACTGCACCGCGCCCAGCGCGAGGCTGACGACACGCGATGCGGGCGCAGCCAGGGTGACGGTCACGCGCTGTCGTCGGTGACGGCGGGCGGGAACAGGCGATGAGAGCACGAGCGCGGCACTCGCGACAGCTGCGAAAACGCGTCGCATCGACATCAGGCGCGAATCTCCGCCAGCGCGCGTTCGAGCCGAACCCAGTCGCCTTCCGCGCCCGGCAGCCCGATGCGCAGGCTTGTCGTCATGTCCGGCAGATCGAAGAGGCGCGTCCAGATGTCGCGCTGAGCGAGCGCGTGCTGCAACGCGGGGGCATCGGCGGTTTGCATCCATGCGTACAGCGGCGTCGCGTGCACGTCGAAGCCGTGGCGCGCGATCAGCGCCGAGAGTCGCGCGCTATCGCGTCGCAGCCGCGCGCGCGTTTCCTCCTGCCATGCGCGATCGCCGAACGCCGCCTGCACCGCGTGACGCGCCGGACCGCTGACGGTCCACGCCCCGAGCGCATCGCGCAATGCGTGGCACAGCGCGGGCGTCGCTAGCACGAAGCCCGCGCGTATGCCCGCCAGCCCGAAGAACTTGCCGACCGAGCGCAGCACGACGAGTCCGTCGCGCCCGGTTTCATCGGCGAGCGACGAGGCAGGATCGACATCTGCGAACGCCTCGTCGACGATCAGCGTGCCGCCGCGTTGCGCGAGTTGCGCGTGCCAGCGCATCAGGCGTTCGCGTGGCGGGCGCTCGGCGGTTGGATTGTTCGGATTGGCAACGATGATGTGATCGACGTTTGCGGGCACATCGTCCGAATCGATATCGAGCGGTGCGATGCCATGTCCCGCGCGCACGAACGCCGGCGCGTACTCGCCGTACGTCAGCGGCGAAACGCCCGCCGTGCCGCGTTTGAGGAGCATCGGCAGCGCGCGGATCGCGGTCTGCGAACCCGCCACCGGCAATGCGAGCGGCGCGCCGTAGTAGCGCGCGGCGCATTCGGCGAAACCGTCGTTTTCCTCGGGCAGACGGCGCCAGGCATCGGGCGGCACGGGCGGCACCGGATAGCCGAACGGATTGATGCCGGTCGACAGATCGAGCCAGTCTTCGAGCGCGATGCCGTAGCGATGCGCCGCTTCGCGCAGATTGCCGCCGTGTCGGATGGATTCGGCCATGTAGGTCACGCGTATGAGATGAAATCAGCCATGCGTCGTCGTGCTCATCAGCGCGAGGATCAGCATGACGGCGAGCCACAACAGCACGGACCGATCGACCAGTCGCAGCGCGGAAACCACATGCCGGGGCGTCGCATCGTGTCCCACGCCGAGCGTAGGACGATGTTCGAGCACGCCGCGATACACCGCAGCGCCGCCGATCACAACATTCAGACTGCCTGCGCCCGAGGCCATCACCGGGCCGGCGTTCGGGCTATCCCACGAACGCGCCTGCGTGCGCCAGCAGTGCCAGGCCGAGCGCGTGTCGCCGGTAAGCGCGTAGCTCGCGGCCGTAAGGCGCGCGGGGAGGAAGTTGAGCACATCGTCGAAGCGCGCCGCCGCCCAACCGAAGCGCAGATAGCGCGTCGTGCGGTAGCCCCACATCGCGTCGAGCGTGTTGGTGAGGCGGAACATCAGCGCGCCCGGGCCGCCCGCGACTGCGAACCAGAACAGCGCGCCGAAGATCGCATCGTTGCCGTTTTCCAGTGCCGATTCGATGGCGGCGCGCGAAAGGGCGTTTTCATCGGCGTTCGACGTATCGCGCGACACGATGCGCGAGGTCAGCGCGCGCACATCGTCGAGATCGCCGAAACTGAGCGCCCGCGCGATCGGCGCGATGTGCTGACGCAAGCTCTTCGCGCCCAGCGCGAACCACAGCAGCAACACATGCACGAGGCACGCATAGGAAAACGGCAGCACGCTCACCAGCGCCCACGCGATCGCAACCGGAGGCACGACTGCGGCGAGCCACGCGAAAATGCCAGCGGGCCGCGCGCGATGCCCGGCGTTCAGACGCGCTTCGAGCTGCGTTGCGATCTGACCGAAACAGATCAGCGGATGCCGCGTGCGCGGCTCGCCGAACAGCCGGTCGACGATCACGCCGAGCACGGCGAGCACGGCCATCGTGTAAAGGGAAAGGAAAAACATGACGTCAGCCCTTGAGCGCGAGCGGCAGGCCCGCTGCCATGAAGATCGCACGTGTGCTCGCCGCGGCGACGCGCTGATTCAGGCGGCCGAGTTCATTGACATAGAGGCGTGTCACCGAGCCGAGCGGGACCACACCTAGCCCAATTTCGTTGCTCACCACGATGATCTTGCTGCGTGCCTGCGCGAGCGCAGCGTCGAATGCGGCGAAGGCTTCGCGCGCGGCGTCGGGCAGGACGGCGAGATCGTCGGATGCGGTGTTGTCGGAGAAGAGGAGGGTGGTGAACCACAGCGTGAGGCAATCGATCAGCACGCAGTGTCCCGCGCGATCGGCATCACGCAACGCGCTCGCGAGATCGGACGATGCCTCGACGAGCGACCAGTGCGTGGGCCTGCGTTCACGATGCAGCCGCACGCATTCGGCGAATTCGGGATCGCCGACACGCGCGGTCGCGATATAGGTGACGGGCATCGCGCTTTCGGTTGCGATGCGTTCCGCATACGCGCTCTTGCCCGAGCGCGCGCCGCCGAGCACGAAGGTGAGGTCGCGTGGAGGGTCGGAGGAGATCATCGCAATATTGTAACGGCGGGCTAAGATAGCGGCCTGCGCTCCACAGGAATCTTCCGATGACTTTCGCCCCACGCGGCACGCTTATGATTCAGGGCACCACGTCCGACGCGGGCAAGAGCACGCTCGTCGCGGGCCTGTGCCGGCTCGCGCGACGCGGTGGCGTGCGGGTCGCGCCGTTCAAGCCGCAGAACATGGCGCTGAACAGCGCGGTGACCGTCGATGGCGGCGAAATCGGCCGCGCGCAGGCCTTGCAGGCGATCGCGGCGGGCGTGGCGCCGCGCATCGACTTCAATCCGGTGCTGCTCAAGCCGACGAGCGATCGCGGCGCGCAGGTCATCATCCATGGACACGCGCACGCGAATCTCGATGCGCGCGCTTACCACGACTACAAGCTCACTGCGTTCGATGCGGTGCTCGCGTCTTACGCGCGATTACGCGATGAATTCGATGCCGTGATCGTCGAAGGCGCGGGCAGTCCCGCCGAAATCAATCTGCGCGACCGCGATATCGCCAATATGGGATTCGCCGAACGTGTCGATTGTCCCGTCGTGCTGGTCGCGGATATCGATCGCGGCGGCGTGTTCGCGCATCTGGTCGGGACGCTCGCGTGTCTGTCGGAGAATGAGCGTGCGCGCGTGCGCGGCTTCGTCATCAATCGCTTTCGCGGCGATATCGCATTGCTGAAGTCCGGTCTCGACTGGCTTGAACAGCAGACCGGCAAGCCGGTGCTCGGCGTGCTGCCGTATCTGCACGGCCTCACGCTCGATGCCGAAGACATGCTGCCGAGCCAGCCGCATTCGTGCGGCGCGCGGTCTGCGCTGAAGGTGATCGTGCCGGCGCTGCCGCGCATCAGCAATAACACGGATTTCGATGCGTTGCGCGCGCATCCGCAAGTGGACTTCGAACATGTGCGCGCGGGCGTCGCGCCGCCTGCTGCGGATCTCATCGTGCTGCCGGGCTCGAAGAGCGTGCAGCGCGACCTCGCGTGGTTGCGCGAGCACGGCTGGGATCGCGCGATGGAGCGGCATCTGCGATACGGCGGCAAGGTGCTCGGCATCTGCGGCGGCATGCAGATGTTCGGACGCGAGATCGACGATCCGGATGGCGTCGAAGGCGCGGCAGGCTGCGTCAACGGCCTTGGCTTGCTGGAGTTGTTCACGGTACTGACGCCGCAGAAGCAGCTAGAGAACGTGACCGGGCGATTGACGATCGGCGCGTCAGATGCGCCCGTGCGCGGCTATGAAATTCACATGGGCCGCACGAGCGGAGAGGCGCTCGCGCGGCCTTTCGTCGCGCTGGATACGGAACGCGTGGACGGCGCGCTGTCGGACGATGGGCAGATTGCCGCGACCTATCTGCATGGCGTGTTCGGTACGCCCGAGGCGTGCGCCGCGCTGCTCACGTGGGCGGGCGTCGAGGATGCGCAGGCGCTGGATTATCCGGCGCTGCGCGAGGCGTCGTTGGAGCGGCTGGCGGATGCGTTCGCGGAGTCGCTCGATCTCGATGCCCTGCTGCGCGCCTTCGCTCAATAAAGAACCATCTGCGCGCACCGGAACATCGCGATGAGTTTCCCATCGCCATTGCTCACGGTCGCATCCCACACCTGCGTGCTGCGCCCCAGATGTACCGCGCTCGCCTTCGCGACGATCTTCCCGTCGCGCGCTGTCGAGACGTGATTGCTCTTCAGTTCGAGCGTCGTGAAGTTCCGCGCCTTCTCCGGCATATGCGCGATGCACGCATAGTCGCAGCACGTATCCGCAAGCCCGACCACCGTCGCCGCATACAGAAAGCCGTTCGGCGCGATCAGTTCCGGCCGGATCGTCAGTTCGCCGACCAGCGTGCCCTGATCGAGCGAAACCAGTTCGCGATGCCCAGCAGACCGGGCAGGCAACCTTTCTGGCACTGGCCGAGCGTATCGAGCGTTACATCGGAGCAAAGCATCGTCGTCATGGTGTCTAATTATATAAGCCAATAAGAAAAAATGAGCGTACGGCCGTTCGGGTTAGATGCCGGACGCGCGAGTTTTGCCGATAATATCAACGGCTCAAATCATGCACCTGTTCTTCCAGCGATGAAAAAAACCGCGCGGACGCGAATCGATCCGTCTGCGCGCCGAACAATTCAGGTCACTTCATGACTGTGATCGTGGTAGCAAATCCGAAGGGCGGCGTCGGCAAAAGCACGCTCGCACCAATCTGGCGGGGTATTTCGCGGCGCAGGGCGAATGGGTCGCGCTAGCCGATCTGGACAAGCAGCGCTCCTCGTACGCGTGGCTCTCGCTGCACGTCGATACGCTACCGAAGATCGAGGAATAGGCGCTACACCGATTCGCCCGCCAAACCGCCCAAAGTTCTGCGCCCAAAGGTCTGGAGAAAGCCGTCATCGATACGCCCGCCGGCGTTCACGGCAATCCGTCTAGGGCTGGCGCTCGATCTGGCCGACAAGATCATCGTGCCGCTGCAGCCGTCTATGTTCGATATTCCGCGACGCAGGACTTTCTCTCGCGACTCGCGAAGGAAAAGGCCGTGCGCAAGGGCGCGATCCAGGTCGGCGTGGTCGGCATGCGCGTCGATTCGCGCACGCGTTCGGCGGAACAACTGCATCGCTTCGGCGAAGGGCTGGACTTGCTGGTGCTCGGCTATCTGCGCGATACGCAGAACTACGTGCAACTCGCCCCGCACGGCCTGACCATCTGGGACGTCGCCAAAAACCGCGTCGAGAAGGATCTGGAACAGTGGGAGCCGATCATCGAATGGGTCTACAAGAAGTAAGAAAACCGGCGTTCCGAAGAGACGCCGGCTTTTGCATGATGCATTGAGCAAACGGACGATCAGGTCCAGTTCTGCGTCGGAACGTGATCGCGGCTGCTCTTGATGCGGTTGTCGTCATCGACGAACACGAGATTTGGCTTCCAGCCCGCCGCGATCTCCTTCTCGTCCGCCGACGCGAATGCCGCGATGATGACGAGATCGCCCAGTTGCGCGCGTCGCGCCGCCGAGCCGTTCAGCGAGATCATGCCGCTGCCGCGCTCGCCCTTGATGGCGTAGGTCGTCAGGCGCTCGCCGTTGTTCACGTTCCAGATGTCGATCTGCTCGTTCTCCAGCAGATTCGCCGCTTCGAGCAGGTCTTCATCGATCGCGCACGAGCCTTCGTAGTGAAGCTCGCAATGTGTGACGGTCGCGCGGTGAATCTTCGATTTGAGCATGGTGCGCTGCATAATGCTTCCTCTTCCTTACTTCAGATTTCGAGGTTGTCGATGAGACGCGTCGTGCCGAGCTTCGCCGCGGCGAGCACGACGAGTTTCGCGTCCTGATCCGCTTCGCCCGGCGGCAACAGATTCGAGCGCTTGCGCACGCTGATGTAGTCGGGCTTCCAGCCGCGCACCGAGAGCGCATTCATGGCGTCGCGTTCGAGCGAGGCGAGATCGCGATTGCCCGACAGCACGGCTTCACGCACGCGCTGAAGCTGCCCGGCGAGCTGCGGCGCTTCCGCATGTTCTTCCGGCGACAGAAAGCGGTTGCGCGACGACAGCGCGAGACCGTTCTCCTCGCGCACGGTTTCGGCGGCGACGATCTCGGTCGGCAGCGCGAACTGGTTGCACATCGCGCGCACGATCATCAACTGCTGATAGTCCTTCTTGCCGAACACCGCGACGCGCGGCTGCACGCACGACATCAGCTTCATCACGACCGTGCAGACGCCCGTGAAAAAGCCGGGGCGGAATTCGCCTTCGAGAATGTCGCTGAGATTGTGCGGCGAATGCACGCGATACTCCTGCGGCTCCGGATACATGTCGCGCTCGGTCGGCGCGAACAACATGTAGACGTTTTCTTTCTGCAGCTTTTCGATGTCGTCCTGCAGCGTGCGCGGATATTTGTCGAAGTCTTCGTTCGGGCCGAACTGCAGCCGGTTGACGAAGATGCTCGCGCTCACCGGATCGCCGTACTGGTGCGCGAGGCGCATCAGCGAGAGGTGGCCTTCGTGGAGATTGCCCATCGTCGGAACGAAGGCGGTGCGGTTCTGGCCGCGCAGTTGATCGCGCAGTTCGTGAATTGAGCTGATAACTTTCATCGAGCGGATGTCTCCTGTCGGCGGGCCCGGAAATCAGGCGCGTTGGAACAAGGGTAAAGAAAATACGAAGTTCAGGCGGGCGAGTACGGGAGTCTCACGTAAATGGGCGCATACGGCTCCGCCTGCGTGATCTCGATCAGCGATTCGCGTGACAGTTCCAGCATCGCGATGAAATTCACCACGACCACCGGCACGCCGCGCGAGGTGTCGAAGAGTTCCGTGAACTCCATGAAGTGAGCGGTCTGCAGGCGCCTGAGGATCACGCTCATGTGCTCACGCACGGACAGTTCCTCGCGCGAGATCTTGTGATGCTGCACGAGCTTGGCACGCTTGATGACGTCAGTCCACGCGGCGCGCAGGTCGTTCATGTCGACGTCAGGGAAGCGCTGCTCGGCGGCCTGCTCGATATAAATGTCCGCGCGCAGGAAGTCGCGGCCCAGTTGCGGCAACTGGTCGATCTTCTGCGCGGCGAGTTTCATCTGCTCGTATTCCAGCAGGCGGCGCACGAGTTCGGCGCGCGGGTCCTTGGCGTCCTCGCCGGTGTCGGCCTTCTTCACCGGCAGCAGCATGCGCGACTTGATTTCGATCAGCATGGCCGCCATCAGCAGATATTCCGATGCCAGTTCCAGATTCTTCTCGCGAATTTGGTCGACGTAGCCGAGATATTGCGCGGTGACATCCGTCATCGGGATGTCGAGCACGTTGAAATTCTGCTTGCGGATGAGATAGAGCAGCAGATCCAGCGGACCGTCGAACGCCTCGAGAAAGATTTCGAGCGCGTCTGGCGGGATGTAGAGATCGGTCGGCAGCTTCCAGAGCGGCTCGCCGTACAGATGCGCGATCGCGACGCCGTCGATGGTGTCGGGCGTCGAATCGGTCGCTGGCGTGGGGAGCGCCACGGCCCGGTCTTCCTGCGTGCCTTCCCGTTTGTCGGTTGGGGAAGACGCGTGCGGCTCGTGGCCGGCTGCGCTCACGTCAGAAGTTCTGGTAGTACACGTACGGCGTCTGGCCCACGCGCGACTGCTGCTGGCGCAAACGCTCGTCGAGGTCGATCGGCTGCTTGTCCCAGAGGAGCGCGCGGCCTTCGCGCTGTTCCGTTTCCAGCTCCGGGTTCTTTTCTTTCAGCTGGTTGATGAACTGGGTGATGTCCGACTGATACATGATCCGGCTTCCGATGATTCGATGCGGGTTCGTGGAAAGTCGCGGCGCACGCCGAACGCGAGCCACCATTGCCATTGTGGCAATGCCTGAAATTTTACCGCAAGCGTGCCGCGCCGACGCATTTCCGTACCTGTCATGTCGGCATGAAACTCCCCGCCTACGCACGGCCGTGCGACATTCTGCGGAACCCGGGCCCGCACGCGCGCGTCTAAAGCAGCGCGTGCGGGCGGTGCCGATTTTTTTACGGTGTTCACCCGGGTCGATGTGGTGAAATAGCGCCCTGCGCTCCCGTGCCGCATCGGCGCCCGATACCCGATACGTCGGGCTCTCTCGCGTAGGCACCTTTCTATCTCACACCATTCCGATGCCGGAGGAAACGTTTGGCAGGCCGTTTGTTTGATCCGCTGCGCGCGTTGCGCGGCCTCGCAGAAAGACGGCGCCGTGCCTGTGCGTCCGCGTCGCCGCGAAGCCCGCGCGCAGGGACCGCAGCCATCGTGTTCGGCGTGTGGTGGCTGCTCGCAGCGGTTCCGGCCGAGGCGAAGTACGATGTTGATATCGATGCGCCGCGCAGCGTCAAGAAACTGCTCAAGGAGCATCTCGACCTCTCGCGTTTCGCCAAGCGCGACGACGTTAGCGACGACCAGTTCCAGTTCCTCGTCACCGCCGCGCCCAAAGACGTGCGCAATCTCGTCGCCATCGAAGGTTTCTTCACGCCTGTCGTGCGCACGGACGTCACCACCGACTCCGACAGCAAGCGCAACGTGAAACTATCCGTCGATCCCTGCCCGCGGACCAAGGTCGCGTCGGTGCAGCTTCATTTCACCGGCGCGGTGACGACGGAAGATCGCGCGCAGGAAAACGCCGCGCGTTTCGCGTTTTCGGTCAATGAAGGCGATCCGTTCACGCAAAGCGGCTGGGACGACGCCAAGAACGCCGCGCTGCGGGCCTTGCAGTCTAAGCGCTATCTCGGTGCGAAGATCATGCGTTCGCAGGCGCGCATCAATCCGCGCACGCACATGGCGGATCTCTCGGTGACCTTCGACAGCGGCCCGACCTTCACGCTCGGCAAGCTCGACGTAAGCGGCACGAAGCGCTATCCGGCGTGGATCATCGATCACGTCAATCTGATCCAGCCGGGCGAAATCTACGACGTCGCGCGCCTGAACGAGCTGCAGCGGCAGATTCAGAACACGCCATACTACGCGAGCGTGGCCATCGACACGGATAGCGACGTGAACAAGCCGCTCGATTCCATGCTGCACGTGAAGGTGAGCGAGTATCCGTACAACAGTATCCGCTACGGCGTGGGCTATGCGACGGATACGGGCTTTCACATCCAGGGTGCCTACAGCTATCTGGACACGTTCGGGCACGCGTATCCGTTCACCATTTCGGGCCGGCTCGATCAGACGCAGCAGTATGGCCGCGTACAACTTGCGATGCCGCCCGATTCGCGCGGCTGGGTGAACGCCGTGTTCGGCTCGTACACCATCACCGATGTGTCGAGCACGAAGATCTACAGTGGCCGCGTCGGCGTGCAGCGCTTGCGTTCGCGACAGAACATCGACACCACGTACTCGCTGACGTTCTACGACGACCGTCTGACGCAGAATGATCCGAACCCGTCGACGGCGCGCGCGCTGGTGCCGGAGTGGTCGTGGGTGCGCCGTGATGTCGACGATCCGCTGTTCCCTCGGCGCGGCAATATCGTGCGCGCGGAGGCAGGCTTCGCCGTGAAGGGTGTGATGTCGGACCAGACCTTCGCGCGGCTCTACACCAACGCGCAGCAACACGTGCCGATCGGTCGCAACGATCTGTTCGTGTTCCGCGCGGAATTCGGCGGTGTGTTCACGGGCGGCGCGTCGAACACCGTGCCCGCGTCGCTGCTGTTCCGCGCGGGCGGCGCGAATTCGGTGCGCGGTTACAGCTATCTGGGTATCGGCCATAACGTGGATGGCTCGGTGCTTCCGACCAAATACATGGTAACGGGCAGCAGTGAGTATCAGCACTGGTTCACGCACGACTGGGGCGGCGCGGTGTTCTTCGACATCGGCACCGCGACTGACACCTGGAGCGAGCGCGTGTTTCAGCCGGGCGTGGGCGTCGGCGCGCGTTGGCGCAGTCCGGTCGGCCCGGTCAACGTCGATCTGGCGTACGGGCTGAAAAACAAGAGCATCAAGCCGTATCTAACGCTTAGCATCGCGTTCTGATGAGGCGCGCGGCACGGCTCAGGCACACAGGCAATCGAGGACATCTGAACAGGCATGACGGACCCGAACACGCAACCGAACGCCGCCGATCCCGCTTCGAATGAAGCCGGGCCGGGTCGGCCTGCGGGCGACGGCAACGGCGGCGACAAAAAAACGTCGCGCCGCAACTGCGCGCGCCACTTCGCGCGCTGGCTCGGCGTGCTCGTGCTGGTCGTCGTGCTGCTCGCGGGTATCGTCGTGGGCGGCGTGTTCTTCGTGCTGACGACCGACACCGGCACGCGCTACGCGTGGCAGGCGGCGATGTCGTTCCTCAAGGGCAAGCTCGACGGCGGCGCGATCGCCACCGGTGTGCAATTGCGCGATGTGCGCTGGAACGACGGCCACGGCACCGATATCTCCGTGGACAGCGTGTCGGGCCGCTGGCAGCTCACGCGCGAGCCGCTGCGTTTCACCATCGATTATCTGCACGTGGGCACTGCCGATGTGCGTATCGCGCCGTCGACCACGCCGAGCAAGAAGACCGAACTGCCGAAGGACCTGCGCGTGCCGATCCAGCTCGCCATCAGCGACGTGAGCGTCGACAAACTGCGTCTGCATGAAGGCACGACGACCACCGAGTTCTCGCGGTTCCTCTTCAACGGCCGCAGCGACGGGCAGCATCACGAGGCGACGGTGCAGCGTCTGGAGACGCCGTTCGGCTCGGTGACGGCAGTGGCGAAGCTCGATGGCGGCGCGCGTCCGTTCCCGCTGTCGGGCGACGCGGGTTATGCTGGCAAGGTCAACGGCGAAGCGGTGAACGTGAACGCGCGCCTGTCCGGCTCGCTGGAAGACCTGATCGCCGACGTCGATGCGAGCGGTATGAAGCTCAATGGGCAAGCGCACGTCGAGGCGTTGCCGTTTGCCGACGTGCCGCTCAAGTCGGCCATCGTCACCGTCGATCATGTGAATCCGCAGGCATTCGCGCCGGACGCGCCCGCCGCCGATCTCGCCGTGCGCGCGGAAGTGAAGCCGGTCGAAGGCGCTGATCCGAAGGCGTTCGTGGTGAGCGGACCGGTGTCGATCGTCAACGCGAAGCCCGGCTCGATCGCCGACAAGCTGATTCCGCTGATCGACGCCCACGCGAACGTGCGGCTCGATGCCTCGACGCAAAGCATCACGGATTTGAAGGTGCGGCTGCTTAAGCAGGCGACCGTGACGGGCGGCGGCACGCTGACCGGCGGCAAGGGCAAGTTCGATCTGAAGGTGACCAGGCTCGACCTCAACGCGATCGAACCGAGCGTGCGCTCGACCGATTTCGCGGGGCCGATCGGCATCGTGCTCGGCGGCGACACGCAGACCATCACCGCTGATCTGAACGATCCGAAGGCGGCGATCCGCGCACAGGCCAAGGTGATGCTCGATCCGAAGCAGACCACGCTGAACGACGTGAAGCTCACGGTCGGCAAGGGTCGCGTCGAAGCGAACGGCGTGCTGAAGAAGGACGCCCATTCGAGTTACGACCTGAGGGCGAAATTCGTCGACTTCAATCCGTTGTTGTTGCAGCAGCAGTTGATCGAATCGAAGCCCGCGCCCAAAAAACCGGCTGCGCCGCCGCGCACGATCGAAGCGCGTGTGAACGGCACGCTCGCCGCCACCGGCCAACTCGCGCCGACGCTCACGACCAAGGCAACCTTCAAGCTCGCCGACAGCATGTACGACAACCTGCCGCTGACGGGCGAAGGCACCGTGCAGATTGCGGGCACGCGCGTGTTGCCGAGCAAGGCGACACTGTCCGTCGCGGGCAACGATGTCGATCTGAACGGCAGTTTCGGGGCGCCGGGCGACCGTCTGCGCTTCAGGATCGATGCGCCGCAACTCGAGCGGCTGGGCTTCGGCATCGCGGGCGCGGTGAAGGCGGACGGCGATTTCACCGGCTCGATCGCGCATCCGAATATCGGCGCGAATTATCAGGCGGACGGCGTCGTGTTCGACGCGAATCGGCTCGGTCACGCCGAAGGCCGCGCGGATATCCGTGACGGCGCGAACGGCGCGCTGGTCTTCACGCTGAAGGCGCGCGATGCGAGCACCGACGGCATCGACGTCGCCACGCTCGATGCGAACCTCAACGGCACGCGCGCGCATAACACGCTCGACGTCACCGCGACCGGCAAGGTGCGCGGCCAGCCGGTGAATCTGGCGCTCGGCGCCACCGGCAAATTCACCGACGCGCCCGATGGCCCGCACTGGGACGGCGCCATCACGAAGCTTACCAACAAGGGTACGCCGTCGGTGAACATGGAATCGCCGCTGACGGTGAGCTATGGGCCGAAGAAGCTCGTGCTCGGCGCGACGCGCATCGTCGCGGAAAGCGCAGTGTTGAATCTCAAGTCGTTCGCGCTGGAGAACGGGCGCATCCAGTCGGCGGGCACGCTGACCAACGTGTTCGTGCCGCACTTGATGGACGTACGCCGCGAGATGACTGGGGAGGAATCGACGCTGCGCACGGATCTGATTTTCGATGGCGACTGGGACTTCGCGCTCGGCATGACCGCGACTGGCCACGTGCAGATCAAACGCCGCAGCGGCGACGTGACGATCGACGCCACGCGCGGGGTCGCCGCGCTCGGCATCTCGGACATCACCGCGCGAGCCGATTTCAGCAACGGCAATCGCTTGAACGCGACGCTGCACGCGGCCGCGAGCCGCATTGGCACGATCGACGCCAACGTGCATACGACGCTCGTGAGCCGCGACGGCATCCTGACCGTCGATGACAATGCGCCGTTCACCGGCGCAGTCGATGCGAACATCCCCGAACTGCGAACGACGGGCGGCCTGCTCGGCGCGAACTATCTGCTCGGCGGACGGATGGCGCTGAAGCTGACGATCGGCGGCATCGTCGCGAAGCCGACCTTATCCGGATCGCTCAACGGCGACAATCTGTCGGCGACAGTGGTCGATCAGGGCGTGCAGTTGAAGGACGGCATCGTGCGGATCGAGCTCGCGGAGAATCTGGTCGATTTCAAACAAGTCGAGTTTCACGGCGGCCACGGCGGCACGCTGCGCGCGGAGGGCAAGGTGCGGCTCGACCAGCAGCAGCCAGACCTGACGGCGAGCGTCATCGCGGACCAGCTGGAGATACTCGCCGCGCCGGACCGCGAACTGTCGCTGTCGGGCGAGGCGAAGATCGCCAACGCGGGAATGCAGGGCGGCATGGCGATCGACGGCAAGTTCACTGTCGATCACGCGCTGATCGATCTACCGGAAAGCTCCGCGCCTTCGCTCGGTGACGATGTGGTGATCGAACGTCCCGACGGCGGCACCATCAAGCACCAGAATCAGACCATGAACGCCGCGACCGAGAAGCCGGTCGGGCTCTTCACGCCGCGCGCGAATATCGAGATCAATCTGGGGCAGAAATTCCGTTTCAAGGGCGCGGGCGCGGATCTGGGGCTTGCCGGCACCATCACCGCGATGAGCGCGCCGAACATGTCGCTGCGCGCGGTCGGCAACGTGCGCGTGACAACGCCGGGTTCGTCGTACACGGCATTCGGGCGCAAGCTCAATATCGAGAACGGCTTTTTCACGTTCAACGGACCGGTGAGCAATCCGGGCCTCAACATTCTCGCGATGGGGCGCAATCAGGAAGTCGAGGCCGGCGTGCAGGTGACAGGCACGGTGCAAGCGCCCGTCGCCAAGCTGATTTCCGAGCCGAGCGTGCCCGACAACGAAAAGCTCTCGTGGCTGCTATTCGGCCACGGCACGGATCAGGGCAACAACGTCGGCCAGCAGAGCGCGATGGCCAGCGCGCTCGCGCTGCTGGGCAGCAAGAGTGGCGCGAAGATCGCGCAGACCATCGGGCTGGATGAGTTCACGGTGGGATCGAGCGAAGTGGGTTTGACCGATCCGCAGGTGGTCATGCTCACGAAGGCGATTAACGAGCGTCTCGTGCTTGGGTATGAGCAGGGCTTGCAGTCGGCGCAGAACGCGGTGAAGGCGACGTTGTCGTTGTCGCGGTTCTGGTCGGTGACCGGGTACGGTGGGGCGTATCAGGGCGTCGATCTATCTTATACGCGGCGGTTCAACTCGTGGGCGCGGTTGTTGTCGATGTCGTCTTCGTCGTCGCGGTCGGCGGGGCAGCAGCCGTCGGCGG
>JAQFVJ010000043.1 GCA_029439525.1 Caballeronia sp. BR6202001591004 | reverse complement strand
TGGCCGGGATCGGAGGCAAGACGACTTTTTCCATCGTCGATCAACCATCGTGGTTATTGATGTCGATTGAAGCATGGCGGTCAGACAGCGAGAAGCGCTCGGGGGCCGAGCGCGCGACGGGACCGGAGAACCACGAAAGCGTCGGTTCGTCGACGGAGGCGTTATCGGGCGAGGCCCGTTTCCGCTCCCGTTTCGACCAGCGCCTTCAGTTTCTGGCTTGCATGAAACGTGACGACCCGCCGCGCCGCAATGGGAATGGCTTCGCCGGTTTTCGGATTGCGTCCGGGACGCTGGGGCTTGTCGCGCAACTGGAAGTTGCCGAAGCCCGAGAGCTTGACGCTGTCGCCGCTTTCCAATGCGTCGCGGATGACTTCGAAGAAGGCTTCGACCATGTCCTTGGCTTCGCGCTTGTTCAGACCGACATGGTCGAACAGCATCTCGGCCAGTTCGGCTTTAGTGAGCGTCGGCACGCTCGAAGCCGCGGTATCTCGGGTCATGGCGCTGCGCTGCGCCGAAAGAAGGGCTTCGAAATCACTCGAGTTCATTTGGTTCATATCGGTAAAACGGCGCGTCACGATTTGATGGGCGATTGTGACTCGGAGGCCAACGTAAGACTAGCCCCGCAACCGCGCGCCGTGTACTCGAGCCAGACGATCCACCAGTGTTTTGATGGCCGTATCGACCGTTTCGTCCTGTAGCGTGCCACCAGTATCTTGCAACGTTACACGGAAGGCAAGACTTTTCTCATGCATTCCCAATCCACCGGAAGTGTTTGATTTTGGACGAAATTCATCGAAAAGCGCAACCCTCGTGACGTACTTGCAGGCGGGTTCGGAACGAGCGTTTTCAAGCTCGTCGAGCAGCGCCTGAACCGGCACGTTTTGGTCCACGACAATCGCGATATCGCGCCGCACGGGCGGGAATTTCGACACGTCGGACGGCGCCGCCAACGCGCGATCCATAAGCGCTTCGACATCGATTTCGAAGAGAATCGGCGCGTGCAGAAGATCGTACTTTTGCAGCCAGCGCGGATGCAGTTCGCCGATCCAGCCGACCGCGCGTCCCGCCACTTCGATGCGCGCCGAACGTCCCGGATGCAGCGCCGGATGCTTGGCCTTCTCGAAGCGTGGCACGACCGGCGCGAATAGCGCCTCGACGTCGCCCTTCACGTCGAAGAAGTCGACATTGCGCGATGCCGCGCCCCACTGCTCCTCGATCACCGGCCCATAGGCGAGAGCGGCGATCATCTTCGGCTGCGCGAAGCCTTCGACCGCCAGTTCGCCCGCCGTCACCGATGCATCGCGCAGGAATACGCGTCCCGCCTCGAAGATGCGGATGCGGTCCGCGCGACGGTTCAGGTTGTAGCGCAGCACTTCGATCAGGCTACCGAAAATCGTCGTGCGCATGACGGACAACTGGCTCGCGATCGGGTTGAGCAGCTTTATCGGGTTGTCGTTGCCGGCGAAGTCCTGCTCCCATTTGGCATCGACGAAGCTGAAGTTGACCGTCTCCGAGTAATCGCGCGCGCCGACCGCGTGGCGCAGCGCGTGGATCGAACGTTTGATCTCGTCAGTGCGGCGCATTTCGCTGCGCGCGACCGGCGGACGCGCCGGAATCTTTGCGAAACCGTAGATGCGCGCGACTTCTTCGATCAGATCTTCCTCGATCTCGATGTCGAAGCGATACGGCGGCGGCGTGACCTTAAAGGTATCGTCGTCGCGCTCGAACGCGAGATTCAGTCGCGTGAAAATTTGCGCGATCTCGTCCG
This sequence comes from Caballeronia sp. BR6202001591004, assembly GCA_029439525.1. Classification (GTDB taxonomy): domain Bacteria; phylum Pseudomonadota; class Gammaproteobacteria; order Burkholderiales; family Burkholderiaceae; genus Caballeronia. The sequence continues at coordinate 17,475 of JAQFVJ010000043.1, read as the reverse complement.
TACCGATGTTCACGCCGATGATGCGATGCGCGCGGTCCACGCGCATCGACACCGGATTGCGGTCGGGCACGTTGACGATCTGATCGTCGACCGGACCCGCTTCGCCGCCACAGATATCCAGAATCAGGCGCGAGATGGTCTCGATATGCTCGACGGTCGTCGAGTAATCGACACCGCGCTCGAAGCGATGCGCCGCATCGGTCGAGAAGTTGTACTTGCGCGCGCGGCCACGAATCGCGTCCGGCCACCAGAACGCGGCTTCGAGATAGATGTTGGTCGTATCGAGCGAGACGGCCGTGCTGTCGCCGCCCATGATGCCCGCGAGGCTTTCGACATGACGATCGTCCGCGATCACGCCGACGGTTTCATCGAGCTCGACGGTGTTGCCGTTCAGGAGCTTGAGCGACTCGCCCTTTTTGCCCCAGCGCACTTCGATACCACCGTGGATCTTGTCCAGATCGAACACGTACGACGGACGGCCGAGTTCGAGCATCATATAGTTGGAGATGTCGACGAGCGCCGAAATGCTGCGCTGCCCCGCGCGTTCGAGACGCTCGACCATCCATTGCGGCATCTTCGCATGCGCGTTCACGCCGCGAAGGACGCAGCCCGAGAAACGGCCGCACAGGTCGGACGCGAGAATCTTCACGGGCAGCTTTTCGTCGAGCTTCGCGACGACGGCAGGCGCCTCGGGCAACTTCAGCGGCGCACCGGTGATCGCCGCGGTTTCGCGCGCGACGCCGAACACCGACAGGTAATCCGCCTTGTTCGGCGTGAGCTTGATCTCGAACACGGTGTCGTCGAGATTGAGCGCCTCGCGGATGTCCTGACCGACCTTCGCGTCCGCCGGAAGAATCAGCAAGCCGCTGTGATCTTCCGACAGCTTCAGCTCGCGCGCGGAGCACAACATGCCCTGACTATCGATGCCGCGCAGCTTCGTCGGCTTGATTGCGAATGGCGCGCCGCCCGCCTCAGCCGGCGGCAATTCCGCACCGATCAGCGCGACCGGCACCTTGATGCCCGGCGCCACGTTCGGTGCGCCGCACACGATGTTCAACTGCTCGCCGGTGCCGGCATTGACCTGACACACGTTGAGCTTGTCGGTGTTCGGATGCTTCGCGACTTCGAGCACCTGCCCGACCACGATCTTGGTGGTCGGCGGCGCGACCGGGCGCAGGTCTTCGACTTCGAGACCGGCCATCGTCAGTGCGTGCGCGAGTTCGTCCGTGGAGAGCTTGGGATCGACGAAACTGCGCAGCCAGGATTCGGGGAATTGCATGTGTCTACGTTCGAAATATTTGGAATCTCTCGTTCGAGCGTGGCTTGAAGCGTGATGCGGCACGCCGAACGTTGCAGGCGAAAGCGTCGTGCTTTAAGCGAATTGACGCAGGAATCGCAGATTGTTCTCGAAGAACAGACGCAGATCCTGTACGCCGTAGCGCAGCATCGTCAGACGCTCGAGGCCGCTGCCGAACGCGAAGCCGATGTAGCGCTCCGGGTCGAGTCCCATGTTGCGTATGACGGTCGGATGCACCTGACCGGAGCCTGAGATTTCCAGCCATTTGCCCGCATTCTTGCCGTGTTCGAACATCATGTCGATCTCGGCGGACGGCTCCGTGAACGGGAAATACGACGGACGGAAACGCACGAGAATGTCGTCGCGCTCGAAGAACTTCTTGAGGAAATCGGTGTAGACGCCCTTCAGATCGGCGAAGCAGATGTTCTCTTCGATCCACAGGCCTTCGACCTGATTGAACATCGGCGAGTGCGTGGCGTCGCTGTCGACGCGATACGTGCGGCCCGGCACGATCACCTTGATCGGCGGCTTGTTCAGGCGTGCGTAGCGGACCTGCATCGGGCTGGTGTGCGTGCGCAGCAGCAGCGGCCGGCCGTCGGCGTGTTTCGCATCGACGTAGAAGGTGTCCTGCATGGAACGCGCAGGATGGTTCTCAGGACTGTTCAGCGCCGTGAAGTTGTACCAGTCGGTTTCGATCTCGGGACCATCGGCCACATCGAAGCCGGTCGAGCGAAACACCTGCTCGACGCGCTCCCACGTGTTCATGACCGGATGCAGCGTGCCCTTGCCCGCGCCGCGTCCCGGCAGCGTGACGTCGATGGCTTCGGCGGCGAGACGCTGATTGAGTAGCGCATCGGCCAGCGCCTGACGACGCGCGTTCAGTGCAGCTTCGACTTGCTGTTTCGCCTGATTGATGCGCGCGCCTTCGGTCTTCTTTGTTTCCGGATCGAGTTTGCCCAGCCCTTTCAGCAGGTCGGTCAGCGCGCCGGACTTGCCGAGAAAGCGGGCCTTCTCGTTTTCGAGCGTGTTGGCATCGGTGGCGCTTTCAAAGGCGCTTTTCGCGTCCGCGACAATGTTGTTCAGATCCATTGATCCCATCTTTTAACGTCGAAGTTCAACTGAGGTTCGGTCTTGCGCGTGGCCTGAATGTTTAATGATTTTGAGGCCACGCGCAAGACCATCCGACCAACAAAAACGGGGCTCGGTGGGAGCCCCGTTCCGTGCCTTCGCGCCATCGTCTGCTTCAGATGACGCTCAGGCGAACTACGCAGTACTAATTTCGCAATTAGGCTGCAACGGCGGCTTTCACCTGCTTCACGATCGCAGCAAAAGCAGCCTTGTCGAACACAGCCATGTCAGCCAGAACCTTGCGGTCGAGTTCGATCGAAGCCTTCTTCAGGCCGTTGATGAACACACTGTAGGTCATATCGTGCTGACGCACCGCCGCGTTGATACGGATGATCCACAGTGCGCGGAACACACGCTTCTTGTTGCGGCGATCGCGGTAGGCGTACTGGCCTGCGCGCATGACCGCCTGCTTGGCGATGCGATAGACGTTATTGCGACGGCCGCGGTAACCCTTGGCCAGACGAATGATTTTCTTGTGACGGGCCCGTGCGGTAACCCCACGTTTTACTCGAGGCATAGTGCTCTCCTTGGAGTGTCAGCTGAGGTTAGGCGAACGGCAGCATTGCGCGGACGGAGTTCAGATCAGACTCATGAACTGCCGTGGCGCCACGCAGATGGCGTTTGTTCTTCGTGGTTTTCTTGGTAAGAATGTGGCGCTTGAAGGCCTGACCGCGCTTGACGGTACCGCCCGGGCGCACCACGAAGCGCTTTGCAGCACTCTTCTTGGTCTTCATCTTCGGCATGAAACAACTCCTATTAGATGGTCATGGGTGTGCAGCTGATCTTCCCGTGCTGGCCAAGACCCCTTCTCGCCCTTCGAAACCCACGCTCCACTTGTCAGCGTTCGGCTCTGTGAAAACCACCGCTTTTCATGAATCATGTCACCGAAATGACGCGGTCCTGAAACTTCCGACAATGCCGCAGCGACCGCCTTGCGGCGACGCGCGATCCATTGTCCTTCCTGCTTGTGCTTACTTACCCTTCTTCTTGGCCGCGAGCACCATGATCATCTGACGCCCTTCCATCTTCGGCATCTGCTCGACCTGACCGTATTCGTCCAGATCCGTCTTCAGACGTTCGAGCATGCGCATGCCGATTTCCTGGTGCGCCATTTCGCGGCCGCGAAAACGCAACGTGATTTTCGTCTTGTCGCCGTCTTCGAGGAAGCGCGTGAGGTTGCGCAGCTTGACGTTGTAGTCACCGTCATCCGTGCCGGGGCGGGATTTGACTTCCTTCACCTGCACGATCTTCTGCTTCAACTTCGCTTCGTGCTGCTTCTTCGCTTCCGAATACTTGAACTTGCCGTAATCCATCAAACGGCAAACAGGCGGCGATGCCTGCGGCGCGATTTCGACGAGATCCACATCGAGCTGTTCCGATTGACGGAAAGCTTCGGCCAGTTTCACGATTCCGAGCGGCTCGTTGTCCACTCCGACCAAGCGCACCTCGGGTGCGGTAATTTCACCGTTGATGCGATGTGACGACTTATTAGTAGCGATGTTACGTTTCCTCGAAAAATGAAAAACAAACCGCACAGCGAGTGACTTACTTGAACGCCCGCACTTCCTGCTGCAGACGTTCGAGAAATGCGTCGACCGGCATGACGCCCAGATCGACACCGCCACGAGCACGCACGGCTACGGTATTCGCCTCACGCTCCTTGTCGCCGATGACCAGCAAATACGGGACCTTTTGCAGCGTATGTTTCCATATTTTATAGCTAATCTTCTCGTTGCGCAAATCGGACTCCACTCTAAGCCCTTGTTTTTGCAACGATTGGGCAAGATTCGCCGCATAATCCACCTGACTTTCGGCAATATTTAGCACAACAGCCTGAATTGGGGCCAGCCACGGCGGCATTGCACCAGCATGGTGCTCGATCAGAATGCCGAGGAAACGCTCCATCGAGCCGACGATCGCGCGGTGAAGCATCACCGGACGGCGGCGACCGTTGTCTTCCGCGACATATTCCACGCCGAGCCGCTCCGGCAACACCATGTCGAGCTGCAATGTGCCGCACTGCCACGAACGGCCAAGCGCGTCCTTGATGTGGTACTCGATCTTCGGGCCGTAGAACGCGCCTTCTCCGGCCAGCTCCTCCCACTGGAGGCCGCAAGCGGTCAGCGCCTCGCGCAGACCCTGCTCCGCGCGATCCCAGGTTTCATCGGTGCCGGCGCGCTGCTCCGGACGCAGCGACAGCTTGATGTCGATGTGATCGAATCCGAAGTCCTTGTAGACGCTCATCGCCAGCGTATTGAACGCGATCGATTCCGCGATGAACTGGTCTTCCGTGCAGAAGATGTGCGCATCGTCCTGGACGAAACCGCGCACGCGCATCAGGCCGTGCAGCGCGCCCGACGGCTCGTTGCGATGGCAGGAACCGAATTCCTCGTAACGCAGCGGCAGGTCGCGATACGAGCGCAGGCCATGATTGAACACCTGCACGTGACCCGGGCAGTTCATCGGCTTGATCGCGTAGTCGTGCTTTTCCGATTCAGTCGTGAACATGTTTTCACGATAGTTCTGCCAGTGTCCCGACGCTTCCCATAGCGAACGGTCCATGACCATCGGGGTCTTGATCTCAAGATAGCCGGCCTCGTTCACGCGGCGACGCATGTATTGCTCGACCTGTTGCCACAGCGACCAGCCTTTCGGATGCCAGAACACCATGCCCGGCGCTTCGTCCTGAAGATGGAACAGGTCGAGCTGCTTGCCGAGCTTGCGGTGATCGCGCTTCTCGGCTTCTTCCAGCATGTGGAGATACTGGTCCTGATCTTCCTTTTTGGTCCACGCGGTGCCGTAGATGCGCTGAAGCTGTTCGTTCTTCGAGTCGCCGCGCCAGTACGCGCCCGCGACCTTCATCAGCTTGAAGACCTTCAGCTTGCCGGTGGACGGCACGTGCGGGCCGCGGCACAGATCGATGAAATTGCCATGGCCGTAGAGCCAGATCTCATCGCTTTCAGGAATCGACTGGATGATCTCGGCCTTGTACTTCTCGCCGATGCTCATGAAGTACTCGACCGCCTCATTGCGCGATACGACGCGACGCGACACCGGCTCGTCTTTCTGCGCGAGTTCCTGCATGCGCTTTTCAATCTTCTCGAGATCTTCGGGCGTGAAGGGACGGTTGTACGAGAAGTCGTAGTAAAAGCCGTTGTCGATGACCGGTCCGATGGTCACCTGCGCCTCGGGGAAGAGATCCTTGACCGCGTAGGCCAGCAAGTGCGCGGTCGAGTGGCGCACGACATCGACGCCCTCCGGGTCCTTGTCGGTGACGATGGCGAGCGACGCGTCCTTGTCGATCAGATACGAGGTATCGACGAGTTCGCCGTTGAGCTTGCCGGCGAGCGCCGCCTTGGCGAGGCCCGCGCCGATCGATGCCGCCACTTCCGCGACGGTCACCGGGTGGTCGTATTGTCGGACCGATCCATCAGGCAATCGTACCGAAACCATTTCGTTCTCCAAGACGCCGGCGCAGACCGAGCGATTTCGACTAAAACATACCTCACGATTTCGCGCGAAAACCCCGAGGGACAAAAAATGCGGCCCCACTACCGAGGGGCCGCATTCACTTTTCACATACCGCGAAACAAATTTGGCAGAAGGCGAATACGGTCCTCGACTAGCGTCGCTCGGAAACTGTTCCGGTCAACGTTCGCGGTGCCATGCTTATTCACCTTTGCGCTGAACACTTCTTGCGGTCTGAAACTCCAGCAGAAGCCGAAATTCCGATTTTCGTTGGTAGGCTCGATTGGACTCGAACCAACGACCCCCACCATGTCAAGGTGGTGCTCTAACCAGCTGAGCTACGAGCCTGAAAGGCTTGAGATTGTATGGAGTGTTTTGGAACTTGGCAAGTGTTTGTCTGCTGAAAAATCCGGACTTATTCGCCGATACGTTCAAAAATACTCTTCGAACCAAACACTCAGGCACGCCGCGACGCGCGGATCACGCCCTGTATCTCGCCCAGCAGCAAGCACGCGCGCTGAATCTGCACCGCGCTCGACACTTCCACAGTGAACTGCATGTACGCGATATTGCGCCGGCTTTGGCTCTTCACGCCGATCACGTTCATCTTTTCGCGCACGAAGACTTCGGAGATATCGCGCAGCAAGCCTTGCCGATCGGCCGATTCCACCGTCAGATCCACCGGATACACCGACGAGCCGCGCCCGTTCATCACCTCAGCGGACCAGGTGGTGTGCAACATGCGTTCCGGCGAGCGCTGCGCCATGCGCTTGAAGGTCGCGCAGTCTGTGCGATGGATCGACATGCCCTTGCCGCGCGTGACGAAGCCCACGATGTGATCCGGCGGCGCCGGACGGCAGCAGCGCGCGAGTTGCGTCAGCAAGGCATCGACGCCGACGACCAGCACGCCCGCCAACGCGCCGTACGCGACGCTCTGCCCGCTGCTGCGCTTCTCGAACTGCTCGAGCGCTTCGAGTTCCGGCTCGGGCGGCCGCGTGTCGCTCAAGGCCTGCTCGATGTTGCGCAGGCTGAACTCTTGCTTCGCGACTGCCTCATACAAATCTTCGGTCGCCTTGAAGCCGAGCTTGGTCGCGAGCTGATCGAGATTGACCGAAGTCTTACCTTCGCGCTGCAGAGTCTTTTCGACGATCGTCCTGCCCGCCGCGATGTTCTCCGCCGCGTCGACGGTATTGAAGTACGCACGCACCTTCTGCCGCGCGCGCGGACTCTGCATGTAGCCAAGCTGCGGATTGAGCCAGTCGCGCGACGGGCTGCCCCCCTTCACCGCGACGATTTCCACCGTCTGGCCGTTCTGCAAGGGCGTGTTGAGCGGCACCATCGCGCCGTCGACGCGCGCGCCGCGACAGCGATGCCCCAGCTCACTGTGTACGTGATACGCGAAATCCACTGCCGTCGAGCCTTGTGGCAACGCGATCACGCGCGCTTGCGGTGTCAGCACGTGGATATGGTCGTCGTCGAGCGTGACGTCGCACAGATGCTGCCAGCCGGGCTGCTCGCCTTCGACGTCGTCCTTCCACGCGAGCAACTGACGCAACCACGCGATCTTTTCGTCGTACTTCTCGCTTGCCGTCACCGCGCCCGCATAGCCGGGCGCGCCGGCTGCTTCCTTGTAGCGCCAGTGTGCGGCCACGCCGTATTCCGCGAACTGATGCATCTCGTGCGTGCGGATCTGCACTTCGAAGGCGCGCCCGTCATCACCGATCACGACCGTATGCAGCAATTTGTAGCCGTTTGGCTTGGGCCGCGAGATGTAGTCGTCGAATTCGCGCGGCACCGGCTGCCACAGGTTGTGCACGATGCCCAGCACCGTGTAGCAATCCTTGATGTCGCCGACGATCACGCGGAACGCCCGCACGTCGTTCAGTTGCGCGAAGTCGAGATGCTTGCCGCGCATCTTCTTCCAGATGCTGTAGATGTGCTTCGGCCGGCCGCTGACTTCGGCCTTGATGTGCGCGGTGTCGAGTTCCGTTTGCAGCTGCGCGTTGGCGCTGGTCACATACGATTCGCGCTCGATGCGCTTTTCGTCGAGCAGCTTGGCGATGCGCTTGTAGGTGACCGGGTCCTCGAAGCGGAACGACAAATCTTCCAGTTTCCACTTCAGTTGCCAGATGCCCAGCCGATTGGCGAGCGGCGCATAGATTTCGAGCGTTTCGAGTGGCACGTCCGGCGATGGCGCCGTTTTGTGCGCGGCGTGATAGCGCAAGGTCTGCAGGCGCGACGCGAGGCGGATCAGCACCACGCGAATATCCTGCGCGAACGCCAGCAGCATCTTGCGCAGCGCTTCGACCTGCGCGCGCTGCACGGCCTGCGCGTCGCGCGAATTGTCGGGCAGGTCCGAGAGCGTGCCGCGCAAACTGAGCGTGCCGAGTCGTAACAGCTTGCGCACGTCGCCGACCAGACGCTGCACTTCCGGGCCGAAGCGCTCCGCAATCACCTTGTCGGGATCGTCCAGATGCGGCACGAGCACGAACAGCGCGGCGGCGACAATCGCGTGCGCATCGACATTGAGCGTCTGCATGATGCGCGCGGTGCCTGCCCCGTGATCCGACAACAACTCGCCCGTCGACACACACGCGTCCTTCGCATGCTCGCGCACGAACGCGAGCGCGTCGTCGACGGACGGCTCGGGGTTCGTTTGGTTGAGGACGTCGGACTCGATCATGCGTGTCGTGGCACTGCCTTAGTCAAGCGATTAGCATTAGTTCCGCTGCGCCGCGATGACCACGATTTCCACGATGCACGCGGGATTCGCGAGCTTCGATTCGACAGTGGCGCGCGGCGGCGTGTTGCCCTCGGCGACCCATGCGTCCCACACGGCGTTCATGCCGGCGAAATGCACCATGTCGGAGATGTAGATCTGCACCGTCAGAAGGTGCGACTTGTCGCTGTTCGCTTCTTCGAGCAGACGGTCGATGTGGCCGAGCACTTCGCGCGTCTGGCCGGTGACGTCCTGATCGGTGTCTTCGGCGATCTGGCCCGCGAAAGTGAGAAAAATCGGGATGAAGCGCCGGGCGCTCAACCCGATATTATCCCGCGCCGCCGTCTTTTCCGAGAAAGAAGGTCCGCGCGAGCGCGATCTGATCGTCCGTGAGGAACACGGGCGCGTGGCCGGCGTTCGGCACTTCCGCGCTCGTCACGGCCTGGCCTTTTTCCTCCATCTTCGCAACCGTCTCGCGCGACAGCAGATCCGAGCTTTCGTCGCGCACCACCAGCACGGGCGTCTTGATCGACGCGAGCGAATGCCAGAGAAACGCCTCACCGGCAACGTTCTGCTCGTCGGTCGCGGCCCGTGAAAGGCGTCACGATGCCCGGGTCGTAGCGGAACATCCACGCGCCGTCGCGCTCCATCAACAGCGGCGTGTTGATGCTGGTCCATTCCTCGTCGGTCAGTGGCCCGAATGACACCGCGAGCGCCGCTGCGTGCCGCACGCCCTCGTCGAGCGACGCGAAACGCGCCGGCTTGCCGAGATATTCGCCGATGCGCGCGAGCGCCACCGGCTCGATATGCGGACCGATGTCGTTCAACAGCATCCTGCGGATCGGCGTATTCGTCAGTCCGCCCAGCGCCATGCCGATCAGTCCGCCCATAGACGTGCCGAACCAGTCGACCGTTTCGACGTTCAGGCGCGCGATCAGCGTGACCATGTCCGCGACGTATTGCGGCACGCCGTAGTGGCGCGAATCGGCGAGCCAGTCCGACAGGCCGCGCGCCCGACCACGTCCGGGCAAACCACGCGATAGTCCGTGGCAAACATGCGGACGAGCGCATCGAAATCGCAGCCTGAGCGCGTCAATCCGTGCACGCACAGCAGCACGCGCGGATTCGCGGGATCGCCCCACTCGGCGTAGGCCATGCGATGCAGCCCCGCCGGGCTCGCGCACTGCACGAAGCGCTGGCGTGGCTCGAAAACGGCGGAATGCAGCGCTTCGACGACAATGGATGCGGTCATGTTCTTTCCCTTCCCTTTACTGGTGGCAGGAGTCGAATCGATTGTAAAGCGCCCGGCGCGCGCGAGCGGACACTGGCCGAACGGCCGACCCCAAAGGGCGTCCCAAAACAAAACGGGCGAAGCCTCCGCGAGGCTTCGCCCGTCTCCTTGCAGACGCTTGAGCGTTATTTCACGCTCGTCACATCGAGCGGCGCACCGGTCTTCTGCTGGATTTCCTCGACGCTGACGCCATCGGCCAGTTCGACCAGCAGGCCCTTGTTGGTCGCGTCGATTACGCCCAGGTCCGCGTGATGATGCGATCCCACCACACTCACGCCCGTCGAGGGCAGCGAGCACTCTTCGAGGATCTTGTGCTGATCGCCCTTGGCGACGTGTTCCATCAGCACGACGACCTTCTTCACGCCCGCGACGAAGTCCATCGCGCCGCCCATGCCCTTGATCATCCTGGGGATCACCAGTTGGCCAGGTCGCCATTCTTGCTGATCTGCATGGCGCCGAGGATCGCCAGATTGATGTGGCCGCCGCGGATCATCGCGAACGAATCCGCCGACGAAAAAATCGACGAACCGGGCAGCGTGGTCACCGTCTGCTTGCCGGCGTTAATGAGATCGGCGTCCACTTCATCTTCGTAAGGCGACGGCCCGATGCCCAGCAACCCGTTCTCCGACTGCAACCACACTTCCATGCCGTCCGGCACGTGGTTGGCGACGAGCGTCGGCAGGCCGATGCCGAGGTTCACGTAGAAGCCGTCCTGCAGTTCCTTCGCCGTGCGCGCGGCCATCTGGTCACGATTCCAAGCCATGGTTACTCTCCTTTCGCGCGGACGATGCGTTGTTCGATGCGCTTTTCCGGATGTGCATTCAGGACCAGGCGCTGCACGAAGATGCCGGGCGTATGGATATAGTCCGGATCGAGCTCGCCAACCTCGACGATTTCCTCGACTTCCGCCACGGTGATCTTGCCCGCCATCGCGCACATCGGGTTGAAGTTGCGCGCCGTGGGGCTATAGATAGGTTACTCGACTTGTCGGCTTTCCACGCTTTCACGAGACCGACATCCGCCGTCAGCGAATGCTCAAGCACGTAGTGGTTCTCGCCGAACTGGCGCGTTTCCTTGCCTTCGGCGATCACGGTGCCGAAGCCCGTATTCGTGAAAAACGCCGGAATGCCCGCGCCGCGCGCATAGAGCGTGTCGGGATCGTCGGCGCGGATCAGCCCGCAGCGCGTATCGACGCTGCTGCGCCCGGACTTGCCGACCAACATGCGGCCGATCACGTCGCCCAGATAATGCAACTGCCTGAGAAATTCCATCGACGCGTTGACGAGCACCGGGCCATGCCCCTCGCCGTCGCCGCCCGCAATGTGCCGGTGCACTCGAACCACGAAATCCGCACCTGCTCCATGTAGCGGAAGGAAGTAGACGGTTTTGTTGACATGCCCGAAGGCGTCCATGTCGCCCCAGCGGATCGGCATGGACAATTCGAATACGGGGCGAAACTCGCTACTCGTCGAAACTGCGGTAACTGCGGTCATTGACTGCTTTCCAGTGTGATGAAGAAACCGGCAGTGCCCCGCCTCGGACGCCACCCGCACGGAAAGCCGGGCTGCGTCCAGAGCGAGAAACCGTCGTCGGCCGAGATCACCGAGCCGTTCATGAATTGCGATTCGTCCGCCGCGAGCAGCAGACCGTCGAGATCGCCAGGCGAGCCGACGCGGCGGCTCGGCAGCATCGACACGAGCTTTTGTCCCTGTTCGGTCTTCCAGTGATGGTGGTTGATCTCGGTGTCGATATAACCCGGGCAGATCGTGTTCACGTTGATGCCGTGACGGCCCCATTCGAGCGCCATGGCCTTAGTCATCTGCACGACGGCGGCCTTGCTCATCGCGTAGAGGCCGATCTGCGGCAACGGGCGCAGGCGCGCCACCGACGCGATATTGGTGATGCGATATGCCGGCTTGGACGCGCCGTTGCCGCGCATGATCATCCGTTTGGCCACTTCCTGCGCGACGAAAAACGAACCGCGCACATTGATGCCGAACACAAATTCTAAGTCCGAAGGCGTGACCTCCGTGAGCTTCGGCATCGTCGACACACCCGAGTTGTTCACGAGGATGTCGATGGTACCCGCTTCGGTCTCCGCGTGCGCGACCGCCGCCTTGACGCTCTGGTAGTCCATGACGTCGAGCGCGACGACATGCGCCGCGCCGCCCGACGCCTCGATTTCGGCGCGCAACTCCTTGAGACGCTCGGTGCGGCGGCTCGCCAGCACCACTTTTCGCGCCCGCTTGCGACAACACCTGCGCGAAACGCTTGCCAAGTCCACTGGATGTACCGGTAATCAAGCGCAACCTTGCCTTCCAGGTCGATCGAACGACCAATTGTGCTTCCTTGTTTTAGGGTGGGTTTAGCGGCACGACGCGCATCTGCGGCGCGTTCGCGGCACTAGCATCGGCACGGATACCGCGCGGCGGCATAGAATAATACGATCGTGCCAAAATGGGTGGGGTTGGTTGCAGCCTGCTTATCGTTGGCTGACAATACGCGACCCCAAGAAGGGCATTCTAACGGTACACAGGAGCATTGATGACCCCGGCGAGCCTCATCGAGCAATACGGTCCCCGCGAATCGATGGAATACGACGTCGTCATCGTCGGTGGCGGCCCTGCCGGATTGTCGGCGGCCATCCGGCTGAAGCAGCTTGCGCAGGAAAAAGGCGTCGAAATCGGCGTCTGCGTGCTGGAAAAAGGCTCGGAAATCGGCGCGCACATTCTCTCGGGCGCCGTCATGGACCCGCGCGGACTCTTCGAGCTGATCCCCGACTGGAAGGAAAAAAGCGCCCCGCTCGACGTCGAAGTGACGGAAGACCGCTTCCTTTTTCTGTCGCAGAACAGCGCGACGCAAGTGCACAACTGGCTGCTTCCGGACAACTTCAAGAATCACGGCAACTACGTCGTCAGCCTGGCGAACGTTACGCGCTGGCTCGGTCAGCAGGCCGAAGAACTGGGCGTCGAAATTTTCCCGGACTTCCCCGCCGCCGAGATTCTGTACGGCGATGACGGCGCGGTGAAAGGCGTGGTGACCGGCAACATGGGCGTCGGCAAGGACGACCAGCCGACCGAAAACTTCCAGCTCGGCATGGAACTGCACGCGAAATACACGCTCTTCTGCGAAGGCGCGCGCGGGCATCTCGGCCGTCAGCTTATCGACAAGTTCAAGCTCGATGCGAAGGCCGATCCGCAGGTCTACGGCATCGGCATCAAGGAATTGTGGGAAATCGATCCGGTCAAGCACAAGCCCGGCCTCGTCATCCACACCACCGGCTGGCCGCTCGGGCCGGATACTTACGGCGGCTCGTTCCTCTATCACTTCGACAACAATCAGGTTGTGGTGGGTTTCGTAGTCGGACTCGGGTATTCGAATCCGTATCTGTCGCCGTTCGAGGAATTCCAGCGCTACAAGACGCATCCGTCGATCCGCCCGTTCCTCGAAGGTGGCAAGCGCATTTCCTATGGCGCGCGCGCGACCACCGCGGGCGGGCTGATGTCGCTGCCGAAGCTCACGTTCCCCGGCGGCGCGCTCGCCGGCGACGATGCGGGCTTCCTCAACGCGTCGCGCATCAAGGGCAGCCACGCGTCGATCAAGTCCGGCAAGCTGGCTGCCGAAGCCGCGTTCGACGCCGTGCAGGCCGGCCGCCAGAACGACGAACTCACCGCGTATCCCGAATCCTTCGAAAATTCGTGGCTGAAGACCGAGCTTTACCGCGCGCGCAATTTCAAGCAGTGGATGAGCAAGGGTCTGTATCTCGGCACCTTCATGGTCGGCGTCGAGCAAAAGCTGATGGGCGGCAACGTGCCGTGGACGCTGCATCATCAGCACTACGATCACGAGATGTTGAAGCCCGCGTCGCAGTGCAAGCCGATCGTCTATCCGAAGCCCGATGGCAAGCTCACGTTTGACCGACTCTCGTCGGTGTTCATCTCGAACACGAATCATGAAGAGAACCAGCCCGTGCACCTGACGCTGAAGGATCCGAGCGTGCCGGTCAACGTCAATTTGCGGACGTATGCGGGGCCGGAAGGACGGTACTGCCCCGCCGCCGTGTACGAGTTCGTGAAGAGCGATGACAGCAGCAAGCGCCTGCAAATCAACGCGCAGAACTGCGTGCATTGCAAGACCTGCGACATCAAGGACCCGACGCAGAATATCGTGTGGGTCACGCCAGAAGGTGGTGGCGGACCGAACTATCCGAATATGTGATCGCTTCGAGCCGAAGTAAAAACGGGCCCCGGTTCTGATACCGGCGCCCGTTTTTCCATTGAGCCGTTTATTTGCCCGGCGACTGCGCGGCGATCTTCGGCGTGTCGACCGCCACATCGCCGCATTGCGCGTGATGACGCAATGCGTGGTCTATCAGCACCAGCGCGAGCAGCGCTTCCGCGATCGGCGTCGCACGAATGCCCACGCACGGATCGTGACGGCCGAAGGTTTCGACAGTCGCGCTTTCGCCCTGTTTGTCGATCGACTGACGCGGCGTGCGGATGCTCGACGTCGGCTTGATCGCGATCGACACGGTGATGTCCTGCCCGCTCGAAATCCCGCCGAGGATGCCGCCCGCGTTATTGGTCGCGAAGCCCTCGGGCGACATCTCGTCGCCGTGTTGCGAACCGCGTTGCCCGACGCTCGCGAAGCCCGCGCCGATTTCGACGCCCTTCACCGCGTTGAGGCCCATCATCGCGTGGGCGATGTCGGCATCCAGCCGGTCGTATAGCGGCTCGCCCAGACCGACCGGCACGCCCGTCGCGACCACCCGGATGCGCGCGCCGACCGAATCGCTGTCGCGACGCAGGTTGTCCATGTACTCCTCGAGCGTCGGCACGATCTCCGCGTTCGGCGAGAAAAACGGATTCTCCGGCACATGCTGCCAGTCGACAAACGGAATCTCGATCTCGCCCAGCGCGCTCATGCAGCCGTGCGTTTTCAGGCCGAACTTCTCGCGCAGCCACTTCTTCGCGACCGCGCCCGCCGCGACCGTCGGCGCGGTCAGACGCGCGGACGAACGGCCGCCGCCGCGATAATCGCGCACGCCGTATTTCTGCCAGTAGGTGTAATCCGCGTGACCGGCACGGAAGGTCTGCGCGATGTTGCCGTAGTCCTTGCTGCGCTGATCGGTGTTGCGGATCAGAAGCGCGATGGGCGTGCCCGTCGTGACGCCTTCGAACACGCCGGAGAGAATCTCGACCTGATCCGCTTCCTGACGCTGCGTGACGTGACGCGACGTGCCGGGACGGCGGCGATCGAGTTCGATCTGGATATCCGCCTCCGTGAGAGCCATGCCCGGCGGGCAGCCGTCGATCACGCAGCCGATCGCTGGACCGTGCGACTCGCCGAAATTCGTGACGGTGAAAAGCGTGCCAAGGGTGTTGCCGGACATGAGCGTCGACCTGAAAAAAGTGTCGGGGAAATTCTTATTATGCCAGCGGCCTCCCGCAAGATTCAGCGCCGCGCGCCGCGAAGTTCCCGACACGACCTGCTGCAAATGCTCGGGCGTCGCGTCCTCGGGCGCGATCGGTTCGCCGACTGCCAGCGTCAGGCGCGTCATCGCGCCGCGATGAATCGGACGCGGCCATTGCGCGTCCGCGTCACGCGAAAACACGCTGCCCCACAGTCCGCGCAACGCCATCGGCACGACAAGCGCCGCATGCCGACGCAGAATCTCCGTGATGCCGTAGCGGAACGGATTCATCTCGCCGTCGCGCGTGAGCTTGCCTTCCGCGGAAAGAGGCACACCAGATCGATCGCCCTCTTCCAGCGCCTTCGTGCAGGCCGCATAGGCGCGTTCCAGTAACGCCGCATCCTCGTGCGCAAGCGCAATCGGAATCGCCTTCACAACATGACGGAACATCCAGCCGACGACCGGCGTCTTGAAGATGCGATGATCCATCACGAAGCGGATCGGCCGCGGGCTTTCGGCCACATGATGACGACGGCATCCACGAAGCTCACGTGATTGCACACCAGCACCGCCGTGCTGTGCGCCGGGGCCGGGATGCACTGTGCGCATCGACGAGACAGATGCGATAGAACGGTTACACCAGCATCCACGCGATGAAGCGCAACAGAAACTCCGGCATCAGCAAATAGATGTAGATCGCGACGACGACATTAAGCAACGCGGTCGTCAGAAACAGGCCGGGAATGCCGACACCCGTCGACGTGAGCGCGATCGCCAGCAGCGACGACGCGATCATGAAGAACGAATTGAGGATATTGTTCGCCGCCTGATGCACGCGATGCGTCGGCTGACTGTGCGCCTGAATCAGCGCGTAAAGCGGCACGCTGTAGAAGCCGCCGAACATCGAAAGCAGAAACAGGTCGGCGAGAACGCGCCAGTGCGGCAGCGCCATCAAGAATTCGCTGACGTCGAGCAGATGTCCCGCCGGTGCGATGCGATGACTCGCGAAAAACAGATCCACCGCGAATACGCTGATACCGATCGACCCCAACGGCACCAGCCCGATTTCGACGCGCTTCTTCGAGAGCTTTTCACACAGCAGCGAACCCGTGCCAATGCCGATGGAAAACGTCGCAAGCAGAATCGTGACGATGTCGGGATTCGCGGACAGCACGTCCTTCGCAAAATTGAAGAACGACGTGAGGAGAAGGTCGCGCCGACGAACCACAGCCACGAAATGCCGAGCAGGCTCAGAAAAAACGGTGCGATCCGACTTCGCGAGCCTCAGATTGCGCCAGGTCTCGGAAAACGGATTCCAGTTGATGCGCAAGTCCGGCTGAGATGTGTCCGACTTCGGGATGAACGCCGACACCACGCGGCCAATGAGCGCGAACCCGAGACAGGCCGCGGCGAGCAGGATCGCGCCAAGATCGGACGCGCCCGCCGCCGCGCCGCCGATGATCTCGTGCCGATCAAAATCACGACGAACGTGCCCATTTCGACCAGACCGTTGCCGTCGACGAGCTCGCGAATCGAGATGCTGCGGCAGATAAGCGTACTTGACCGGCCCAAACACTGTCGAATGGACGCCCATCAGAAACGTGCACGCGTAGCGCAACGGCGCGCTGTGCAGCAGGAAACCCGCGCCGCCGATCAGCATCACCACGATCTCGAAGGTCTTCACGAGACGCGCGAGCACGGCCTTGCCGTACTTGTCGGGGACCTGTCCCGAGGTCGCGGAAAACAGCCCGAACGGGACGATGAAAATCGCCGAGATGAGAAACGCGGCAGTAGCCGGATCGACGCCTGAAAAGCGCGCGGCCTGAAACATCACGAGCGAGGTGAACCCGACCTTGAAGACGTTGTCGTTCATCGAGCCCAGAAACTGCATCCAGAAAGAAGAACGGCGCGAAGCGGCGCTCGCAGAGCAGTTTGAACTGGCCGTGGTCTTTCGGCACGCGCGCGTTTCGAGGCGCGCGAGGTCGCGCGCAGCGGGTTGTCACTCATGTTGTGCTTGTAGTTGGTTCATGTGCGGTCCGCGAATCCGGCGCACCCTCCGGCGCACCCGTATTTGCGCCGGCGGACGATCGACGGCGAATAACGTGCGGACTCGGGCAGCGTGGCATCGTTCAGACAAATATGGCGCTGCGGACGAAAAA
>JAQFVJ010000042.1 GCA_029439525.1 Caballeronia sp. BR6202001591004 | reverse complement strand
CGGCAGCAGATGCCACGAGTGGAAGCCGAGCTTGTGGCCATTGTTCAGGATGATGATCGCGCCACGCGCGACTTCGCTGCCGGTGCCCGAGGTGGTCAGCACGGCGATCAGCGGCGCGCATCGTTCGGTGATCTTGTTGCTGCCGCCTTCGATGGTCGCGTAATGCGTGAGCGGGTCGTCGTGCGTCGCGGCGATCGCGACGCCCTTCGCCAGATCGATCGACGAGCCGCCGCCCACGGCGATCAGCCCGTCGCAGCCTTCGCGCTTGCAGCCTTCGCGCTTGTATTGGTCGGCGGCCTGCTGACCATCGCTTTGGTCGGATTGGACGGTGTGTCGTCAAACACGGCCAGCGCGCCGAGTTTCGCGCTGTCGATCACGCGCGCGGCGAGTCCCGCCGCCGCGACGGCTTTGTCCGTGATGGTGAGCGAACGCCTGATGCCGATGCGCGCGCATTCGGACTCGAGCGTGGCGAGCTCGTCGTAACCGAGGTGGATGTGGGTCAGATAGAAGATGAAGGCCATGGCGGGAGCACTGTTTGGGAGGGAGTGCCAGCATGTTAGGAGGGGCGCGGCGGACGTGTCAATCCGCGCATTGGCGCGGCGCTGGGTGCGCGCGCCGTGCAGACGTGCCTTGGACCCGGGCCCGTACCCCACGCACGCATGAACCGTGAAACACCTGAACGCCGTTGCGACGTGCGCGGGCGGTTCGGATGATACAACGCTGACGCGGGCGCGATCATCGCGCCCGCGTCACCGTCCATTTCAACGGCCACCGATGGGCCGCCGCCCACGATCACTTACCGCTCGGTGCGCTTGCGGCGTTGGCTTCCTGCGCCTTCTTTTCCTTTTTGCTGGCTTCGTGATGACCGATCGCGAAGCCGCCTACCGCGCCCGCGGTGCCGTGTTTGCCCGCCACGTGCCCCGCGACGTTGCGACCGCCGCGCCTTTCAGACAGCCCGCCTGCGCAGCGCTCGTCACGGCGAACAGTCCCGAAACCAGCATGATCGATACGAGTTTACGACTCATGACGCCTCCTCCCTTTTGTAGTTGAATCGCCCGGGATGAGCCGCACGTCATATGCCTGACAGCGTTGTAATGCAAACGGCATATGATCATCATCGAGCCGCTTCGCTTCACGCGTCACTTCATACGAACTGCGAAGCGTAATCAGAGCTGCTGCTGCACCCAGCCCGTCACGCCCGCGAGCGCCGCCGGCAAATTCGCAGGCTCCGTGCCGCCCGCCTGCGCCATGTCGGGACGGCCACCACCCTTGCCGCCCACCTGCTGCGCGACGAAGTTGACAAGTTCGCCCGCCTTGACCTTCTTCGATGCATCCGCGGTCACGCCGGCGATCAGGCTGACCTTGCCGCCATCGACCGCCGCGAGCACGATGGCCGCGCTCTTCAGCTTGTCTTTCAGCTTGTCGACGGTTTCGCGCAGGGTCTTCACATCGGCGCCTTCGAGCTGTGCCGCGAGCACCTGCACGCCGGATACGTCGACCGCCTGTGACGCGAGTTCATCGCCCTGGCTCGATGCGAGCTTCGACTTGAGCGCCGCGACGAGTTCCTTTTCCAGCGACTTGACATGATCCTGAACCTGCACGATGCGCTGCGTGAGTTCGGCCGGCTGCGCCTTCAGCACGCCTGCCGCCGCGTTGATGCGCTGATCCAGGTCCTGCACGTAACGCACCGCGTTGTCGCCGGTGATCGCTTCTACGCGACGAATGCCCGCCGCCACGCCACCTTCCATCACGATCTTGAACAGGCCGATGTCGCCGGTGCGCTGCACGTGCGTGCCACCGCAGAGCTCGCGCGAGAACCCGAGATCGAGCACGCGGACCGTATCGCCGTATTTCTCACCGAATAGCGCCATGGCGCGGCCCTTCACTGCTTCGTCATACGGCATCACGCGCACGATGCCCGGCGCGTTCAGCAGGATTTCCGCGTTGACGATCTGCTCGACGCGACGGATTTCGTCGTCCCTCATCGGCGCGTTGTGCGCGAAGTCGAAGCGCGTCTTGTCGGCGTCCACCAGCGAGCCTTTCTGCTGCACGTGGCCACCGAGCACTTCGCACAGCGCTTTGTGCATCAGGTGCGTGGCCGAGTGATTGCGCGCGGTGCGGGCGCGGCGCACGGCGTCGATTTCCGCCTTCACGACGTCGCCGACCTTGAGCGTGCCCTGCTCGACCGTGCCGTGATGACCGACGACATCGGCCTGCACCTTCAGCGTATCGGTGACGACGAAGCGCGTCGATGCGTTCGCGAGCACGCCCTGATCGCCGACCTGACCGCCGGATTCCGCGTAGAACGGCGTGTGATCGAGCACGACGACCGCCTGCTGGCCGTCATGCGCTTCCTTCACCGACACGCCGTCCACGTACAGCGCGACGATCTTCGCGTCGTCGAAGGCGTCCTTTTCGTAGCCGTGAAACGTGGTCTTTTCGCCGCTGTATTCGAGGCCCGCCGCCAGCTTGAACTTGCCCGCCGCGCGCGCCTGATCGCGCTGACGCGCCATCGCATCGTCGAACGCGGGTTCATCGACCGTCACGTTGCGCTCGCGGCACACGTCCGCCGTCAGATCGAACGGGAAGCCATAGGTGTCGTGCAGCTTGAACGCGAGTTCGCCGTCCAGTTGCTTGACGCCGCGCTTGTCCATCTCGGCGAGTTCACCTTCGAGAATCGACATGCCGTGCTCGATGGTCTCGAAGAAGCGCTCTTCTTCCTGACGCAACACATCGGTCACGCGTTGCTGTGCTTCGGCGAGTTCGGGATACGCCGCGCCCATTTCAGCGACGAGGTCCGCCACCAGCTTGTGGAAAAACGCGCTCTTCTTGCCGAACTTGTAGCCGTGGCGGATCGCGCGGCGCACGATTCGGCGCAGCACGTAGCCGCGGCCTTCGTTACCCGGGATCACTCCATCGACGATCAGGAACGAGCAGGCACGGATGTGGTCGGCAATGACCTTCAGCGAGTTGTTTTCCAGATCCGGCGTATTGGTTTCACGCGATGCGGCCTTGATGAGGTTCTGGAACAGGTCGATCTCGTAATTGCTGTGCACGTGCTGAAGCACTGCGGCGAGACGTTCCAGGCCCATGCCCGTGTCGACGCACTGCTTGGGCAGCGGCGTCATGTTGCCCTGCGCGTCGCGATTGAACTGCATGAACACGAGATTCCAGATCTCGATGAAGCGGTCGCCGTCTTCTTTGGGCGATCCCGGCGGGCCACCCCAAATTTCCGGGCCGTGGTCATAGAACACTTCCGAGCATGGGCCGCACGGGCCGGTATCGGCCATCTGCCAGAAATTGTCCGATGCGTAGCGCGCGCCCTTGTTGTTGTCGCCGATGCGGATGATGCGCTCGACCGGCACGCCGATTTTCTTTGCCCAGATGTCGAAGGCTTCGTCGTCTTCCTTGTAGACGGTGACGGTGAGCTTCTCCGGCGGCAGGTTGTAGACCTTGGTCAGCAACTCCCAGCAATAGTGGATGGCGTCGCGCTTGAAGTAGTCGCCGAACGAGAAGTTGCCGAGCATCTCGAAGAACGTGTGATGCCGCGCGGTATAGCCGACGTTCTCCAGATCGTTGTGCTTGCCGCCTGCGCGCACGCTGCGCTGCGCGGTGGTCGCGCGCTTGTAGGGACACGATTCGGCGCCGAGGAACACGTCCTTGAACTGTACCATGCCCGAGTTGGTGAAGAGCAGCGTCGGGTCGTTGCCGGGCACGAGGCTGGACGAACGGACGATCGTATGGCCCTTCGATTCGAAAAACTTCAGGAACTTCTCGCGAATTTCGGCGGCTTTCATGGCGTACAGGGCGCTTTTGCGGTTGCTATTGCGGTTTTGGTGTCCGTCTGCGGGCGCGGCCCGTATATTATGCGACGTGGCTTCCAGACGGGCTGAAGTAATTTTCGATTATACGGGATTCGCCGCGCCGGACCACCCGCCGGACGCCCCGGCATAACGCGATCGTCGATGCCAGCGTGACGAACCGGCTTAATTCGCTATCGCACGGACGTCCGTTCTGTGCGACATTCCCTAACCGTCAGCCACTACTCGAGCGAGCGGAACATCGATGGGAGCCTTGAGCCATATCCGCGTACTAGACCTGACCCGCGTGCTGGCGGGACCGTGGTGCGCGCAGACACTCGCCGATCTCGGCGCGGACGTCATCAAGATCGAGCGGCCGGACGCCGGCGACGACACACGTCACAGGGGGCCGTCCTATCTGAAAACGCCCGACGGCGAGGACACGCGCGAGGCAGCGGCCATCGTAATGGTCCCCTGCCCCGCTTCGTTCGACATCAAGCCGCGCTTCACGCCCTGCGCCAGCGCCGTCCCGATCACCCCGCCGAACAGCGCATGCGGCGCAAACGCCCCGATGATCACCTCGTGGAAGAAATACGGAATCAAAGGCAGATTGATCGCGATGGTCATGATCGACATCAGACAGAACAGCGACGCCTTGATCGGCACGAGCACATCGGTATATAAGCGGTCACGCGACGGATACCGCCCATGATGATGAACGGACACGCCACCACTAGACCGACCGCGATGCAGTCACCGTCGATTGCCGCGCGTGATGCGTGCCCGTCACCGTGTCGGCGATAGTACCCATCGCGGTGAACACGTTGAAGGTTTGCGGCGGCACGTTGAACAACGCATACACGATGAACACGAGCGACAGAAACGTCCCGACGATGCGCCGATCGCCGAGAATGCGCCGCCCGTAAAACGGCAGGCCGCCGACCAACTCGTCGCCCTTGCGCTCCTTGAAAAGCTACGCGAGCGTCGATTCCATAAAGGCCGTCGCCATGCCGAAGAACGCCGCGACCCACATCCAGAACAGCGCGCCCGTAATGCCGACGATATTGCCCGGCCCCGCGCGCATCGCGAGTCCCAGCATGAACGACGCCAGCGCGGACACGCCCGTGCCCGACGACTGCCGCCGCAGCATGATGCGCACGATCTTGCGCATGTTCATCGTCTGGACGAAGCGCGTGCGGATCAAAAAATGAATGCCGACACCGACCAGCAGCAGAATCGCGAACGGAAACGGCCCAAGCACGAGAATCCACGCATAGGCGGGAAAGTTGGTGGGAAAGTCCCAGAGAAAATCCGAGATGGAGGCGATGAACGCGAAAAACGCATTCACGGATCGGAAAAGATTCTCCACGGGCCTTCCTTTACTGCGACTTGCCTGAATCAGACTTCAGCAGACATCGAGATCGAAAAATGCCGAAATCGGTTCGATCCGGCGGGCGTGTCCGCGTGTCGAAACGCGCAGAGCCCCGCATTATACGGCCCTCACGAACCCGCCCCTTCCGCGCGGCGCGACACATGCGCCGGTCAGCGCGTCCCCGCCCCGATCAGACCGCCCGCAGCCGCCCCGGCGATGGTCCCGACCGGTCCGCCGGTGAGCACGTAGCCGAGCGCGCCGCCCACGCCCGCGCCGATGGCCGCGTGCGTCTGCTGGCGCGACAGCCCCGAACATCGAGGCTCGAGCGCGGCCGCAGCCGCGGGCCTGAGCGTGGTCATGGCGATCTTTTTCATGGTTGGCTTCCTTTTATCGTTGTGATGTGCGCAGTGTCCACAGCCTTCGTTAGCCAAGCCCGAACACGCGAGCCGATCTTAGAAGCCCGCCCGCGCGCCTTACCACACGATTTACCTTCCGTTACCCGCGTTACGATCCGCGCGGAAAACCGCTTCATCTGTAACGAAACCGGGACGTGGAGCACACGCCCGGCGCCGAAACAACGGCACGCCACGCCGCCCCTGCCCGTGACAGTTGCGTAAGGTAGAATCGTCTTCACATACGAGATTCGTACGCGTCTCTCCGCGCGAGGAACGCTACCGGGCCAATCCCACCGCAGCAGCACGTTGGCACTCTTTTTCGCATGAACACCGACCGCAACGACGCCCCGGCGCCATCCAATTTCATTCGCAACATCATCGAGGACGACAACCGCTCCGGCAAGTGGTCGCAGCGCGTCGAAACGCGCTTTCCCCCCGAGCCGAACGGCTATCTGCATATCGGCCATGCGAAGAGCATCTGCGTGAACTTTGGCCTCGCCGGCGATTACGGCGGCGTATGCCATCTGCGTTTCGACGACACGAATCCGGAGAAGGAAAGCGTCGAATACGTCGACTCGATCATCGATGCCGTGAAGTGGCTCGGCTTCGACTGGAACAAGAACGGCACCGAGCACCGCTACTACGCGAGCGACTATTACGACAAGCTGTACAAGTTCGCGGAGATGCTCATCAAAAGAGGTCAGGCCTACGTCGACAGCCAGACCGCCGAAGAAATGCGCGCAACACGCGGCTCGGCCACGGAAGTCGGCATCAACTCGCCGTACCGCGACCGCACGCCCGAGGAAAACCTCGACCTGTTCCGTCGCATGAAGGCCGGCAAGTTCAAGGAAGGCGAGCACGTGCTGCGCGCGAAAATCGACATGGCGTCGCCGAACTTCAACATGCGCGATCCGGTCATCTATCGCATCCGCTTCGCGCATCACTACCGCACGGGCGACAAGTGGTGCATCTATCCGATGTACGACTACGCGCACTGCGTGTCGGATGCCATCGAGAACATTACGCACTCGCTGTGCACGCTCGAATTCGAGGACCATCGTCCGCTGTACGACTGGTTCCTCGCGCGTCTCGCCGATGACGGCGTGTTCCAGCACCCGCTGCCGCAACAGATCGAATTCTCGCGCCTGAACCTCACCTACGCGATCACCAGCAAGCGCAAGCTGCTGCAACTCGTGCAGGAAAAGCACGTCGACGGCTGGGACGATCCGCGCATGCCCACCATTGTCGGCGTGCGTCGCCGTGGCTTCACGCCCGAGAGCATCCGGTTGATGGTCGAGCGCGTCGGCGTGACCAAGGTCGATTCGTGGATCGATATGAGCGTGCTTGAAGGCGCGCTGCGCGACGATCTTGACGAAAAAGCGCCGCGCGCCATCGCCGTACTGGATCCGCTCAAGCTCATCATCGACAACTATCCGAAAGGACAGGGCGAGGAATGCAGCGCGCCGGTGCATCCGCATCATCCGGATCGTAGCGTACGCACGTTCCCATTCTCGCGCGAGTTGTGGATCGAGCGCAAAGACTTCCAGGAAACGCCACCCAAGGGCTATTTCCGCCTGTTCCCCGGCAATAAGGTGCGGCTCAAGTACGGCTTCGTCGTCGAATGCACGGGTGCGGACAAGGACGAAAACGGCAACGTGATCGCCGTACACTGCAACTACTTCCCCGACAGCCGCTCGGGCACGGAAGGCGCGAACAACTACAAGGTCAAGGGCACGATCCACTGGGTCAGCGCACCGACCGCGTATGCCGCCGAAGTACGTCTCTACGATCGTCTGTTCAAGGAGCCGCAACCGGGCGCGGGCGGCGCGGAGTTTCTCGATGCGCTGAATCCGGACTCGAAGCGTGTCGTGAACGCGTATCTCGAACCGAGCTCGCGCGAGGCGAACGCCGAAGACCGCTTCCAGTTCGAGCGCCACGGCTATTTCGGCGTGGACCGAGTGGATTCGCAGCGGGGAAAGCCTGTGTTCAACCGCATCGTCAGCCTGCGCGACAGCTGGGGCAAGCCGGCGTAAATCGCTTCAAACGCAGGATGCTGCTGCCGCGCGGCGCCCTGCGTCATTCGTTTCACCGTCATTGAATGCAGTCGTGGAATCATCGATCATCAGCGGCACGGAAACCTCAATCCGCCGCTTCGAACAAGGACGATATGAAGCTGCCGCATTTCGCCGTGTCGCATGTGCTTGTCCCAGATCGCCGCCGTCTCGCGCGCATCGCCTGCGCGATCGCGGCCATCCTGCCGATTCACGCCTTCGCCGCCAATGCAACGGCCAAGGAACTCACCCCCGCGCAAACCGCCTTCGATCAGTTGCCGCCGTCCGCGACGCTGCGCAAGATCGCGGAAAACGGCTCGATCGTGCTGGCATCCTAGAATCGTCGGTGCCGTTCTCGTATCTGAACAAGGATCAGCAGCCGGTCGGCTATTCCTATTCGATCGCGCTGAGAGTGGTCGACGACATCAAACGCCGCCTGAATCTGCCAACTCTTACGGTAAAGAACGTGATGGTTCACGTCGTCGAACCGCAGTACGTGGTCAACAATCAGGTCGATCTCGAGTGCGGCTCGACCGCGCATCTGTCGGATCGCGATCCACTGGTCGCGTTCTCGAACAGCTTTTTCACTTACGGCATCCGCATGGCGGTGAAAAAGAAGTCGGGCATCCGCAACTACTACGACGATCTCGCGGGCAAAACCGTCGCGACCACTGCCGGCACGTCCGACGAACGCCTGCTGCGGCAACTGTCGATGCAGAAGAAGCTGAACCTGCGCATCATCGCGACGCGCGACCATGCTGAGGCGTTCGCGGCGCTGAAGAGCGACCGCGCCGTGGCGTTTGTGATGGACGATCCCTTGCTCGGAAAGATCGCGCAGGAAGGCGCGGCGAGCAGCGAATACACCGTGACGGGCGATTCGCTCGCCAACGAAACCTACACGTGCATGACGCGCAAGGGCGATCCGGCGTTTAAGCAGATCGTCGATGATGTGATCGGCGGCATGCAGCGCTCGGGCGAAGCGACCAAGCTCTACGACACGTGGTGCATGCAGCCGATTCCGCCGGACGGCATCAATCTGCAATTCCCGCTCTCAGCGGAGATGAAAGCGCTGTTCGCACACCCGAACGATCACCCGATCGATTGAGGGCTCAAGCCGGCCCGAAGCACACGCTCAAAGCGTCTCGTGCAATTCCGCGAGCGATAAGGTCGTCTGGAACAGTCGCGCGAGACTGCGGCTCGCGAAGCAATCGACATCCAGCGGATCGACCCAGCGGAAGTTGTCCATTTTGGGGATCATCGTGCCGTCGCTGTAGCGCGGGAAATACGATTCGCAGACGCAGTTCTCGATCTTCACTTCGTCGTCGCTCACGCGCACCGCGAACAGATGCAGGTCCTTGTCGCGCCGATAGACGAAGCGCCCGAGATCCTTCAGACGTTCCGCCGCCAGCACGATGCCCGTCTCCTCCACCAGTTTCGCGCAGCAGCGACTCGCCGGGGTCGGGCGGGCCCTTGGGCACCTCCCAGTGCGTAGTTTCGGTCACGTGACACAGCAGCACGTCGCCCTGCGCGTTAAGCATGACCACGCCGCACGAAATGGCGCGCGCGGTCATCGATTGTGTTCCCCGTCGGTCATTGCTTCATTGCTTGAGAAGTTGCCACTTGCCGTCGGTGAGCGTGCCTAAGAAAGGTGACCACGTCCTTGATTTCGGCTTCGTTGAGTGCAGCCTTGTCGCCTTTCTTCCGATCGAACGGCGCTTCGGTGTTGATATTGTCCCAGTACTTCTTCGGCAGGTCATCGAACTTCTGCACGACGCCGTTCTTCGCCGGATAGAACTTCTCCGGATTCGTGTCGCGCATCAATCACGTAGAAACGCACCATTTCGTCGAGCGAGTGATAGATGCCATTGTGGAAGAAGGTCTTGCGCGTGGCCACGTTGCGCAGCGACGGCGTGCGGAAGATGCCGCAGAATTCGTCGCGGCCTTTCAGGTCGGTGCGCTCGGGACCGCACGCGCCGAGATCGTGGAACTCCGATCCTTGTTGATCGGCAGATTGCGGTTGCGCGGCACACCGATGGCGATCAGCCCGAAATCGCTGAACTGCGGCGGCGAACCGTCCTTCGCGCGATTGCTGATGTAGCACGACGCGCAGTTGCCCTTCTTCTCGTCGTTGAAGAGTTCGAGGCGGGGTTGGGCATCGTTGAGCTTCGCACGGCCGGCGAGGAACGCGTCGAACTTGCTCGTGTACGGGAAGAACTTTTGCGGCGTCTGCTCGAAGGCTTTTTTGTCGTCATTGAACACGTTCGCACCGAAGGCCTTTTTGAACTCGTCCGCGTAAGGCGCGGCCTTGACCGCTGCCGTCACCTTCGCCAGCGTGCTGCCCATTTCAAACGATGACAACAGCGGAATGCGCGCCTGGTCCGCGCCGTGATCGACACGGCCATCCCATGTCAGCCCGCCGGTCGGGCCGGCGTCCACGCTCTCGTCGCCTTCGTCGTCGGAGTCGTGGAAGTGTTCGACGAACTGCGGGACCGATTGCAGGTACTTGAGCGACGGCACCGCGCGGGAGCCTGGCCGATGTATGTCGCTGCCGCCGAGTTGCACCGACAGCGCGTTGGGCGGCCCGAACGCGTGCTGCGGGCTGTGGCACAACGCGCACGCGAGCTTGCCCGAACCCGACAGCGACGGATCCATGAAGAGCTTCTCGCCGAGCGAGGACATCATTTTGACGTGCGCCAAGACTTCCGCGCGCGACTGGCCACCGCCTGGCGTTTGCGTCGCCGCTGCCTTGACTGGCGCCTCCTTGCTATCCGCCGCTTTCGAATCGCAGCCGGTCAGTGCGATGGATGAAGCAGCAATGGCTAAGGTACACAACACGAACGGCAGACGCATCGAAGACATGGAGTTGGCGACAGCAAATTGAAAAAGAACGCCAAGCGTAGGACGTCGATATGACCTTCATGTGACAGACAACCAGAGCGTCACAAGAGAAGAGAAAGCGCTTCATCGACAACCTTACTTCATTAACATTACGCAATAGAAAGCGTAAGTACATGTCCGCGTAAAAGTTTGTGACAACACTAGGCACGCCGGCGGGCAAAGGCTTTCAAAAAGCCAGCGTCTTGCGCCGGTTCCCCAACACAAGAGAGAGCTCATGAACAAGAAACTCGTTTGCGCGGTGCCGCTGGCGGCGACTGCTGCATTCGGCCTCTACGGCGACGACGACCATCACGACATCAACGAAGTGAAATGTGGTCGTGGTCTACGCGGAAAACCGTAGCTTCGACAACCTCTACGGCAACTTCCCGGGCGCGAACGGTCTGCAGAACGTGACGGCAGCGAACGCGCAGCAGCTCGACCGCGACGGCAGCGTGCTCAAGACACTCCCGACGATCTGGACGGGTCTGACAGCGACGGGCGTGACCTCGGCCGTCAGCAAGGCGATGACGACGAATCTGCCGAACGCGCCGTTCGCGATCGACGATCCGGCTGGCTTTAACACGGCGCTGTCGGTGACAACGCGCGACCTGTATCACCGCTTCTACGAGAACCAAATGCAGATCGACGGCGGCAAGAGCGACAAGTTCGCCGCCTGGGCCGATTCCGGTGGTCTCATGATGGGTCACTACAGCACGACAACCCGACAAGCTGCCGCTCTACAAGATCGCGCAGCAATACACGCTGGCGGACAACTTCTTCATGGGCGCATTCGGCGGTTCGTTCCTGAACCATCAGTGGCTGATCTGCGCCTGTACGCCGTTCTACGCTAATGCCAACACGGCGGCCGCCAAGCCGTCGATCTCCCCGTGGTGAACGCGGACGGCGTGACGCTGACGACCGCGTCGAACTCGCCGGCATCCGCGCTGACGGGCATTCCGAAGTTCGCGAACTCGAGCAACCTGACGCCCGACTTCTACGCCGTCAACACGATGCAGCCGCCGTATCAGCCGTCGGGCAATGCGCCGGCAGCGGGCGACGACGCCAATCTCGCGGACCCGAATGCCGCGA
>JAQFVJ010000041.1 GCA_029439525.1 Caballeronia sp. BR6202001591004 | reverse complement strand
GCAGCGAGCAGGCTCGCCGGAAGCTCCTTGCGATACACCTCGCCCGGCAGCGGCTTGCCGAAGCCGACGCCGGTCCACGCATTCGGCTCGCCCGCCTTACCGTAAAAGGCCCACAAACGCGGACGTGTGTCCGCCGCGAGCGTATCGGCGATGCCCGGCAGGAACGACGGCACCGGCACGCGATCGCCTTCGATCGTCACGCCGTGCTGCTTAAGCGTCGGCGGCAGTTGCCCGAAGCGCGTGAGCGAACTCATCTCGAGCGCACCGACCGCGGCCACGCCTGCGATCACAAGCACGGCAGTCGCCAGCACGATATGCCGGCGATACAACGGGTAAAAGCCGATCACAAGCGTGACGAACGCCGCCAGCCCGAAGAAACGGTTCACCGTCGCCACGCCGATAAACAGGCTCAGCAGGACGCCCGAAATGCCGATCGGTCGCCACCTCCCGTGCAGCGTCATGCCGATGAACAACGCCATGCCGAACAGCGCCACCGTGCTCGTATGGCCGACGCGGTTGTAGTAATGCAGCATGAAGGTGTCGGCCGTCGGCGGCTGCAGATGTCCCCAGTTGAGAACGCTGACCAGCGCCAGCAGAGCGCACGCGAGCCAGTGCGCGAGCACGAAGCGATCGGACTGCGCGACGCGCGCGCCGATCAGCCAGAAGCCGAAGAACGCGAACAGCGGATAGCACACCTCGTCGAGCCACGCGTGCATGCTCTCCGCGCGATACGGCGACCACGACACCGACGCCAGCGCCCAGCCCGCCCACAGCACGACTGGCAGCATCAGCGGCCAGCGATGCGGCGAAGGCGCGCTGCGCGAGCACGCGACCGCGATCGTGCCAACGCCGACGAAACCGAGCGCGATGTTCTCGAACGCCGTCATGTGCGCGAAGGTGACGACGAAAAGGATCACAGGGGCACCGATCCACAGCAGAAAATCGGCTTGCAGGTACGTTCTTTTAGTCATAGGCTTTTTGTCAGGAGCGCCTCGAGCGCATGGCTTACCGCATCGAGCGAGATGAGACCCATGCACGCCGCGCGATCGCCCCTCCACGCGACGCACGTTGCTTCGCTCCGATCGCAGCGCCGCACCCACGACACATGCCGACGGAAGATATTCGGCTCGTCGCGGCACGGCATGTCCGAGATGGTAACCGGCGCGAAGTGCGCATCGCGCCAGAAATCGCCCGCGCCGTGAATGGTCGCGTTGCCCGGGCCGAACAGCGTCACGGTCGGCACGCCGACGATGCGGCCCAGATGCGCCACGCCCGTGTCCGGACAGACAACCGCCCGCGCGCCCGCGAACAGGTGCCACAACTCACCGAGCCCCACGCGCCCCGCAAAACTCGTGTAGCGCGCATCGGGATCGATCGCGCGGATCAGTTCGATTTCACCCGGACCGCCGCTCCACACAGGCGCATAGCCTTGCGCCTCGAGACGCTCGGCGAGCGCGCGCCAGCGATCCTGCGGCCAGCGCTTGAGCGTAGTGCTCGCACCTGGATGCAGCACGACGGACGGACACGCGAGTACATCGGCGTCGGCGCCGGACCATTGCGGGGCGGGCGGCGCGGGCCAGTCGCCCGGACGCGGATGGCGCGGCGGCGGCCCGTCGATCAATGCGGCGGCGATATCCGCCCACGCGGCAGGCTGCGGCGGATACGGGTGCGGCTCGTCGAGCGGCCAGTTCTTCCAGGCGGGCGTGTCGCCATCATGCCCGATGATCCAGCGGCATCCGGCGGCGATCGCGAGCCACGCGAAGCGATTCTCGCCCGCGACGATGCCGAGATCGTACGGACCGGAATTCAGCACCGCGCGCACGCTGTCGGCATCGCGCGGATCGAACGGCAGCGGCTCCACGCCATAAGGCCGACCCGCGAACAGCGGTACGATGGCCTTCGGGCAGGTCAGCGCGATGCGCCCATGCGGATAGCGCTCGCGCAGTTTCGCGATGAGCGGCGTGAGCAGCAGTGTGTCGCCGAGCAGCAGATGATGCGCGATAAGGATGCTCGACACGGCGGTCGGGCGCCGGCGCAGGACTTTGAGCACAAGCTGGGGTATCGCTCGGGCAATAACGCGTACGCGTCCGTAAAGTCGGCTCATAGATTCGAGACTGGATTGCTTGTGGATGCCGCGCGCGAACCGAGCGGCACGGTGAAGCTGCCCCGCCGCGCTTTCATCGCGTGTCGATGCGGGTCGGGAGGTGAAAATCGAAGCCTTGCCCGCCTGCACTTCTGCTTCGCGCCGCCATCGGGCACACTGACGGACCGCGTCACCGCGTGATGGCCGACGCCTGAGAGCCAGGCAATCACGATGCGAAACCCATGCACAACAATTATATCAACTCGGCTTTCTCAGACGTCTCATGTCCTTCCCTACTCTCGGTATCGCCATCATCACTCACAACGCGCAGGCGCGGCTCGACCAGTGCCTGCACTCGGTGTCGTTCGCCGATGAGATTGTCGTCGTGAACGGCGGCAGCACGGATGCGACCGTGAGTATCGCGCAGGCGCATCGCGCGCGCGTGATCGAGGCGCGCGACTGGCCCGGCTTCGGGCCACAAAAGAATCGCGCGCTCGATGCGCTGGCCACCGACTGGGTGCTGTCCATCGATACCGACGAGATCGTATCGCCGGAACTGGCTGCCGCCATTCGCGCGGCGCTCTCGGACCCGCAAGCCGATGTCTACGCGGTCGATCGCCTGTCGAGTTTCTGCGGCGTGTGGGTGAAACATGGCGGCTGGTATCCGGACTGGATTCCGCGTCTGTTCCGGCGCGGCTCCGCGCGCTTCTCGGACGATCTGGTGCACGAACGCCTCGTTCTTTCAACGGACAAGCCCGTCGCGCGTCTTTCCGGCAAGCTGGTGCACTACTCCTACGAAGATTTCGAAGCCGTGCTGCGCAAGCTCGACGCCTATTCGACCGCCGGCGCGCGCCAGCGTCACGCGGCGGGCAAGCGCGGCAGCTTCGGCATCGCGCTGTCGCGCGGCGCGTGGGCGTTCCTGAGAACCTATCTGCTGAGGCGCGGCTTTCTGGACGGCAAGACCGGCTTCATGATCGCGCTGTTCAACGCGCAGACGGTGTATTACCGCTTTCTCAAGCTCGCGCACCTGAACCAGACACGCTGATCAGCGCTTCGGGCCGATGCCTCGCGCGAGGTCGATCAACGCGCCGACGTGCGTGTCGACGCTCGCGTCATAGCGTACGGCTTGACCCGAGACACGCGCGCGCCGTTCGACGGCCTCCCCGACGACCCGGCGCAGATCGTCCGCATCGCCGAACTTGAAGACGTGCTTCGCCTCGTCGGCGATGGCGTCGCAACAGCCGATGCTCGCGGGAAAGATCACCGGCGTGCCGCACATCACCGATTCGATGCCGACGAGCCCGAACGGCTCATAGCTCGATGCGAGGATGGTGAAGTCCGCGGCACGGTACGCATCCTCGATGTTCTTAACATAGCCGAAATAGCGCACGTTCGGCGCCGCGTGCCCCGGCGCGCGACCCGCGACCGCGATGATCACTTTCGTCCCGGCAAGCGCCTTTTCGATCAACGGCAGCCCTTTGCGCTGGTGACTGCTCGACGGAAACAACAGCACGCCCTCATCCTGCGCGAAACCGAATTGTTCGCGCACCCGCGCGCGTCGGGCATCGTCGACGGGCGAAAAGCGCGCGCCGTCCACGGGCGGATACAGCACGCGAATCTTGCTGTCATCGATGCCGTAAAGCGTACGCAATTCATCGCGCATCATGTCCGAATGCGCGACGATCATATCCGCCTGCGTATACTGACGGCTCTCGAGCGCGATCTGCCGCGTATCCGAGCGCTTCTCGCGCCGCCCGGTCGCGCGCAGAAACCCGATATGCGTGCCGCCGCAAATGGCGATTTCCGAGCCTTCCACGCGATTGCAGCTGATCAGCACATCGACCTTGGCACGCTTGCGCGCACGCTTGGGCGCCCACGAAAAGTACGCATCGCGCAGCTTGCCCGACAGAAACGACACCTTGATGCGATGGACATCGACGAGCCGGCTTTCCGGCAGCGACGGGTCGATCTTGCGCGCGAAGAACGCGGGCTTCTGACCGCCGTCGAACCCGGCGCGCGCGAGACCGCGCACGAGGTCCATCGCGTAACGTTCAAGGCCGCCGGAAAATTTGAGCGCGTTCGCCGAGATGCCCAGACGCATCAGTAGACGATCTCGATCGCGCTGCCCGCGAACTCGCCACGCAACGCGGTGATGAGCTCGTCGGTCGGTTTCACGCGCCATGCATCGCCTAAACGCACTTCGCCTTCCGCGTGCTCGCTGCGATAGACAATGCTCACGTTCAGACCGTTCGGAATCGGCGCGGCGGGTTGACGCGAACGGCCGTTGCCGTTGCCGTTGCTGTTGCCGTAATCACGCGGCGCGGGAGCGGGCGCCGCGGGCGAGGCCTGCTCGCTCGCCGCATGCGCTTCGAGCACGCGACGCAGGCGCAAGGCGTCCGCGTTGCCGTTCATTTCGACCTTCACCGACTGCGCGTAGCGGCTGCGCGCGCGTTCGAGATCCATCGCCGTATCGACGGTGAGGCGGATGCCGCCAGTGAATGCATCGTTGCGCGCCATACCTTGCACGACGAGCAGTTCGTCTTCCTTGAACAGCGCCTTGTTCACTTTGAATTGCTCGTTGAACACGGTGACTTCGCACTGGCCGGTGCCGTCGTCGAGATTGACGACCAGCATCTTGCCGCGCTGGGTCATCTGCGTGCGCATCGCCGAAATAACACCCGCGACCAGCTTGTCGCGCCCTTCCTTTAGTTCGCCGATTTTCTGGCGCACGAAGCGGCGCACCTCGCCCTTGTAGGCATCGAACAGATGGCCGGACAGATAGAAGCCGAGCGCGGTCTTTTCTTCCTGCAGGCGGCGCTTGTCGGACCACTCCGGCTCGTCGATGCACTCATGTTTGGCGAGCGGCGCATCGCCCATCTCGAACAGACCGGCCTGCATCGCGTTGGCGGCAGCCTGATCGGCAGCTTCCATCGCGAACGGCACGGATGCGAGCAGTTGCGCGCGATTCGTATGCAGCGTGTCGGGCGCGCCCGCGCGGATCAACGCTTCCACCGTGCGACGATTGACGATACGGCGATCGATACGCTCGCAGAAGTCGAACAGATCGACAAACGGCCCGTCCTCGCGCGCGCGCAGAATCTCCTCGATGGCGTTCTGCCCGCTGCCCTTCACCGCGCCCAGACCATAGCGAATGGCCTTCGAACGGGAACCGTGCGCTTCCGCGACCGGTTCGAAGCGATAGGCCGACTGATTGATGTCTGGCGGCAGGACGCGCATGCCGTTGGTCGCGCAATCCTCGAAGAGGATCTTGACCTTGTCGGTATCGTCCATGGCGAGCGACATATTCGCCGCCATGAATTCCGCCGGATGATGCGCCTTCAGCCACGCCGTGTAATACGCGAGCAGCGCATACGCCGCCGCGTGCGACTTGTTGAAGCCGTAGCCCGCGAACTTCTCCATCAGGTCGAAGATCTCGTCGGACTTCGCGCGCGTGAGGCCGTTCTTCGCCGCGCCTTCCGCGAAAATCTCGCGGTGCTTGGCCATCTCCTCGGGCTTCTTCTTGCCCATTGCGCGACGCAGCAAGTCCGCACCGCCGAGCGAGTAGCCGCCGATGATCTGCGCCATCTGCATCACCTGCTCCTGATAGACCATGATGCCGTAGGTCTCTTTCAGAACAGGTTCGACGCGCGGATCCGGATATTCGGTGATTTCGCGGCCGTGCTTACGCGCGCAGAAGCTCGTAATCAGGTCCATCGGGCCGGGTCGATACAACGCCACCAGCGCGATGATGTCCTCGAAGCGGTCCGGCTGCGCGTCCTTCAGCATGCCCTGCATGCCGCGAGATTCAAGCTGGAACACGGCGACGGTGTTCGCTTTCTTCAGGATCGAGAACGATGCGGGATCGTCGAGCGGAACCTGCGCGAGATTCCAGTCCTTCTTCGATTCGTCGAGACGGCGGATATAGCGCTCGGCCCAGTTGAGAATCGTGAGCGTGGTCAGGCCCAGAAAGTCGAACTTGACCAGGCCGACGGCTCCCACGTCGTCCTTGTCGTACTGACTGACGACGCCGCCGTTTTCGCCCTGCGTGTAGAGCGGACAGAAATCCGTGAGCTTCCCCGGCGCGATCAGCACGCCGCCCGCGTGCATGCCAACGTTACGCGTCAGCCCTTCCACGCGCTGCGCGAGTTCGAGAAGCTGATGCACTTCGTCTTCGGAGTCGAAGCGCTCTTGCAGCGTCGGCTCTTCCTTCATCGCATCCGCGATGGTGACGTGCTTGCCCGGCTTGAACGGAATCAGCTTGGCGACGCCATCCGTGAACATGTAGCCGAGATCGAGCACGCGGCCGATATCGCGCACCGCGGCCTTCGCCGCCATGGTGCCGGAGGTCGCGATCTGCGACACGGCATCCGCGCCGTACTTGCCCTTCACATACTGGATAACGCGATCGCGCCCTTCCTGACAGAAGTCGATATCGAAGTCGGGCACCGACACGCGTTCCGGATTCAGGAAACGCTCGAACAGCAAATTGTAGCGCAACGGGTCCAGATCCGTGATGCCGAGCGCATACGCGACCAGCGAGCCCGCGCCCGAACCGCGGCCCGGACCGACCGGAACCCCATTGTTTTTCGCCCACATGATGAAGTCGGCGACGATCAGGAAGTAGCCCGGAAAGCCCATCTTGATGATCGTGCCACATTCGAAGTCGAGCCGCGCGTAATACGTGTCGCGTTCGGCTTCGTTCGGATAAAGCTGTTGCAAACGGACTTCGAGACCTTCCTTC
This sequence comes from Caballeronia sp. BR6202001591004, assembly GCA_029439525.1. Taxonomy (GTDB): domain Bacteria; phylum Pseudomonadota; class Gammaproteobacteria; order Burkholderiales; family Burkholderiaceae; genus Caballeronia. Next base: position 11,807 of record JAQFVJ010000041.1, on the reverse strand, counting down.
GACAACTGCACGAGGTAGTCGTCGAGCGACAGGCCATCGGGCGTCGCGAAGAGCGGCAGCTTAGGCTTGCCGAGTTCGAGCGTCAGATTGCAGCGTTTGGCGATTTCGACGGTGTTCGCGAGCGCCGACGGAATGTCCGCGAACAGCGTACACATCTCGTCCTGCGTGCGGAAAAACTGCTCCTGACTAAAGCGCTTCTGACGACGCGGATTCGCGAGAATATCGCCTTCGGAAATGCACACGCGCGCTTCGTGCGCGGTGAAATCGTCCGGCGTCATGAACTGCAGCGGGTGCGTGGCGACCACCGGCAGCTTGAGCTTCGCGGCGAGCTTGACCGCCTCCTGAACGTAGGCTTGTTCGCCCGGCTGGCCCGCGCGTTGCAGTTCGATATAGAACGCGTTGGGAAAGAGCTTTGCCCAGCGTTTGGCATGGCGTTCCGCGCTGGCCGCATTGCCCGCCACGGACGCCATGCCGATATCGCCGCCCTGCGCACCCGACAGCGCGAGCAAGCCTTCCGACAAATTCTCTTCGAGCCACTCGACCATTACTTCCGCGCGTCCGCGATATTGATTCGTCAGCCACGCGCGGCTCAACAGCTCACACAGGTTGAGATAACCCTGCTTGTCGCGCACGAGCAGAAGCAGACGCGAAGGCTTGTCGCGGTCGGCTGGATTGGTGATCCAGACATCGCAGCCGGCGATCGGCTTGACGCCCTTGCCGCGCGCTTCCTCGTAGAAGCGCACGAGACCGAAAGCGTTGCCCAGATCAGTCAGCGCGAGCGCGCCCTGACCGTCTTTCACGGCAGCTGCCACGACGTCGTCCAGCCGCACGATGCCGTCGGCGATCGAGAATTCGGAGTGGACGCGGAGATGAACGAAGCGGGGATCTGACATGGCGGTATTGTACATGCGGGCCGTCGCGGAATCGGTCCGATTCACGTCCTGAAACGGCACATTGGCCGAACGGATAAGGCTTTGAAAGCGTTCGAAATTGCACAGGCGCAAAAGGCTCGCGCAGTGCGGCGGTGATTCGGGCGAAGACGCGAGCCGTTTGCAGGATAATACGGGTTCTGCGCGACATTCCGCGTCCGCATTTTTCCCGTTTAGCCGAGTCCGCGTCATCCGACCATGAGCATTCTGAACCTCTCCGCCTACAAATTCGTCACCGTCGAAGACGGTCCCGGCTGGCGGCCTCTCGTCATCGAACGCTGCAACGCGCTCGGGCTGAAAGGGACGATCCTGCTGGCGCCGGAAGGCATCAATCTGTTCATCGCCGGGCCGATTCCGCAAGTGCGCGAATTCATCGACTACATGCGCACGGATGCGCTGTTCGGCGGGCGTTTCGCCGATTTGCAGTTCAAGGAAAGCCTGTCCGCGAAGCAGCCGTTCCGCCGCATGCTGGTCAAGCTCAAGCGCGAAATCATCACGATGAAGAAGCCCACGATCCGTTCCGAAGACGGGCGCGCGCCCTCCGTCGATGCGCCCACGCTCAAGACCTGGCTCGATCGCGGCCACGACCACGAAGGCCGTCCGGTAGTGATGCTCGACACGCGCAATGCGTTCGAAATCGATGTCGGCACCTTCGACGACGCGCTAGATTACCGCATCACGAAATTCAGCGAGTTTCCGGACGTGATCGAGAAGAACCGTGCGGACCTGGAAGGCAAAACGGTCGTGTCGTTCTGCACGGGTGGCATCCGCTGCGAAAAGGCCGCGATTCACATGAAGGAAGTGGGCATCGACCACGTGTATCAGCTCGAAGGCGGCATTCTCAAGTACTTCGAGGAAGTGGGCGGCACGCATTACAACGGCGAGTGCTTCGTGTTCGACTACCGCACGGCGCTCGATCCGAACCTTCAGCCGACGGCTACCGCGCAATGCTTCGGCTGCCGCGCCGTGGTGAGCGAATCAGAGGCATCGCCGTTTTATAAGCCGGGCGAAACTTGCCCGGCTTGTCACCCAGAAGCGAAGGTCGGCGCTGCCGCATAAATGGCCAATCGTGGCCGCCTTCGGGCCCTCGCCCACCGGTCCGCTGCATGCCTCGCTGGTGAGCGCGCTGGCGAGTTTTCTGGATGCGCGCGCGCACGGCGGAAGCTGGATCGTGTGCGCATCGAGGATGTGGATGCGCCGCGCACCGTTCCCGGCGCCGCCGAAGAAATTCTCGCGACGCTCGCGCATTTCGGCATGCATTCGGACGAGCCACCGGTCTGGCAAAGCGCGCGGCGAGGCCTATCAGGCACGTATTCGACCAGTTACAGGCGGATGGATTCGTCTATCCGTGCGGCTGCACGCGACGCAAAATCGCCGATTCGCTCGTCAACGCCCATGCGCGTCACGCGACGCTCGCGTATCCGGGGACGTGTCGTGACGGACTAGCACGGTAAGTCCGCGCGCGCGTGGCGCTTGCGTGTTCCCGACGGCGAGGCGGCCCGCATCGATTTAGTCGATCGCTGGCAAGGCCGCAATCGCAGGATCTGGCGACCGAAGTCGGCGATTTCGCGCTCAAGCGCGCGGACGGGCTGCGGCATATCAACTGGCCGTCGTCGTCGATGATGCCGATGCCGGCATCGTCACTTCGAGCGGCTGTACATCGAGCGGACGCTTGATGAGCTTTTCGATATCGGCGAGCTGCTTGCGCTCGTTGGCGCTGCACAGCGACAGCGCATCGCCCGACGCCCCCGCGCGGCCCGTGCGGCCGATGCGGTGCACGTAATCCTCGGCGTTGAAAGCAGATCGAAGTTGATGACCGCCGGCAGTTCGGCGATATCGAGACTGCGGGCTGCTGTCGAGCGCCACGCTCGAAGGCATGCTCGCCGGCGCGTTTAAAGCGCACGCGCGGACATCAACCGCGGCGGGCGGGCGCTCTCTGGTTTGCTGGCGCAGCTCGCGCATCCGGCCGGAGCCGGCGCGATCGCCGCGCTGGTCCTGGTCATCACCGCGCCGTGGCTCGTGGAGTTCAGCTGGCGCTCGGTGCTGGCGTGGGTCGACGATTCGTTCGGTTTCGGTTTGCCGCAAAGCTGGATTACGTCGCGCGAGGCGGATGCAAGCGCGAGCGAAGACCGGCCTCGCAAGCAGAAGCGCGGAAAGCAGCGCCCCGAAAAACCGGGCAAGCCTGCCGCAAGGCGAGCTGGTGGCGCGAGCGACAGACAAGCTGCGGGCGAATCGCCGGCGCGCGGACTCGGCGGCGCATGCTGCTTCGAGGCGGTGCGACATCGCGTGTCTCGAACGAAGAACCGTCGCGCGGTTTGCCGACGGGCAACAAGAGCGGGCACTATCAGCGTCCGACCGCATGGCGTCTGTCATCGACGGTCAAGGGCGGCGTGAATCGCGCGACGACGCATCAGGAACCGGCGTGGACGGCACGTCCCGCGCAAACGGAACCGGTCGCGCCGGCTGGCTGGTTCAATCCGGTTTCGACGGACGCTTCGGCGGCAACGGCTTCGGGCGCGCCGTGGTCCGCGAAACGGCGTCGGTCAACGTAGCGCACGCCTGCATCGAATCTTCGCGGCGCGTCCGAGATGCGCGAGCGGTCCGCGGCGCCTGCTCGGGCTCATGGTGTGACGCCTGCTGCCGCGACGGTCAATCGCGCTGCCGGTGTTTCGTGGCCCGCGGGGTCGAGCGTCAGTCCGGGCGCGCGTCGGCCCATGCACGCGCAGACCACGCCGCGTCAGGTCACGGCGAGTTCGCCCGCGCAGGTTCGTCGCCCGGTGCCACCGCATCAGCCTGCCGGCGCCACCGCGCGCGATTTCACATCGACGGTGCTGTCGGCGCCCGCTTTCTCGCGCGCACCCCGCGCCGCCGTCGCCACCGCCCGCGCCTGAGTCGGTGCAAGCGACGCTGCGTTCGATCGAAGAAAACGCCGCGCTTTGGACCTCGTTCGCCGGGGTGAGTCTCGCGCGCCATCTCATGAAACGCTAGCGCAGTCACCTTCGGTCGAGCCGGTGTGCGGTACAGGCACACGCCTCGGCGGCGTCGCACGCAGGCGATGCAGCTTCGACGGCGATCGACACGGTTTCACTTCCTTCGGTGATTCAGTCGGAGGCGCATCCGGCCTTTACAACCGAAGCCCGATTCACGGAGATATCCGCGCCAGTCGTCGAACCGTTCGTGCCCAACGCACCGAAAGAACCCGCCGCGACGCCGTCTTTCGCTCATGAAGCGAACGGAGCAATGTCGATCGATGCAGCGCGAACGCAGGAACCGCCACCTTCCATGCTTGAAGCGCGACGCGATGAAACGTCCATGCCGGCGGAGCCGTTCGCGCCTGATGCCTCGAAGGAAGGCGCTGCAACACAGTCCGTTCAGCCGTCGCTTCTCGAGGCCGCGCGACTCACGCAAACAAGCGCACACGAAGTACCGTCCGTTCAACCCGCGCAACCCGAGGCGAACACACAACCGGTTCAGCCGGATGCGAACGCGCCGGAAGAAAGCATTGCCGTGCAGTCCGCCGGTGCGCCTGCCACGTGCCTTCTGTCGTCGAAAAATCGGCAGCGGCTTCGCCCGAAGTTACGCCAACACAGGCGCCGCAAGAGCCCGCAATCGCCCCGTGGTCCATCGCGCCCGCCGACCCCGCGCCGTCATCGCGAGAAGACGACGACATCGACGACCACGCCTTCGAGTTCGACTTCGGCACGCCCGATCTCGGCGATCCGATGCGTCTCACCGCGCCGCCGCAGCCGAACCGCCCGAAGCCGCCGCACGCGTCCGCTGTGGAATTGCCGACGATCGATCTACTCGAACCCGCCTCCGACACCGCCGAACCGGTCTCCGAAGAGCGCCTTGCCGAAACCGGTCAACTGATCGAGCAGCGCCTGCAGGAATTCAAGGTGCCGTGCCGGTAACGGTCGTCGGCGCATCGGCGGGGCCGGTCATCACGCGCTTCCAAGTGGAACCGGCGCTCGGCGTGCGGGGCAGTCAGATCGTCGGCCTGATGAAGGATCTGTCGCGCGGTCTCGGCCTCACGTCGATCCGCGCGCGGTCGAGACGATCCCCGGCAAGACCTGCATGGGTCTCGAATTGCCGAACGCGAAGCGCCAGATGATCCGCCTGTCCGAGATTCTCGAGCATGACGTCTATCGCGCGTCGAAGTCGAACCTGCCCATCGCGATGGGCAAGGACATCATCGGCAATCCAGTCGTCACCGATCTGGCGAAAGCGCCGCACATGCTAGTCGCCGGCACGACCGGTTCGGGCAAGTTGGTCGCCATCAACGCGATGATCCCCTCTCGCTGCTCTACAAGGCGAAGCCCGAGGACGTGTGCCTCATCATGACCGATCCGAAGATGCTGGAGCTGTCGGTTTACGAAGGCATTCCGCATCTGCTCGCGCCAGTCGTGACGGACATGAAGCTCGCGTCGAACGCGCTCAACTGGTGTGTCGAACTGGTGTGTCGGCTAGATGGAAAAGCGCTATCGGCTGATGTCGGCGGTCGGCGTACGTAACCTGCAAGGCTTCAACCAGAAGATCCGCAACACCGAAGCCGCCGGCAAGAAGCTGACAAACCCGTTTTCGCTCACGCCCGACGCGCCCGAACACTGTTGACGCTGCCGCTGATCGTCGTCATCGACGAGCTGGGCGATCTGATGATCGGGGTCGCGGGCAAGCAGATCGAACAGTTGATCGCGCGGCTCGCGCAGAAGGCGTGCGCTGCCGACATCCACTTGATTCTGGCGACGCAAAGGCCATCGGTCGATGTCATCACCGGTCTCATCAAGGTGAATATTCCGACGCGCGTGACGTTCCAGGTGTCATCGAAGATCGATTCGCGCACGATTCTCGACCAGATGGGCGCGGAATCGCTGCTCGGCGCAGGCGACATGCTGTTCCTGCCGCCCGGCACCGATTACCCGCAGCGCGTCGGCGCATTCGTCGCGGACGACGAAGTGCATCGCGTAGTCGAGTATCTGAAGCAGTTCGGCGAGCCGGAATACGAGGAAGGCAGTCTCTCCGGTCCGGCTTCGGAAGGCGGCACGCCCGACCTGTTCGGCAATTCGACCGATGCCGAAGCCGATCCGCTCTACGACGAAGCCCGTGGCCTTTGTCGTGCGCATGCGGCGCGCGTCGATTTCTTCGGTGCAGCGGCAGTTGCGCATCGGCTATAACCGAGCGGCGCAACTCGTCGAGCAGATGGAAGCGGCCGGCCTCGTCTCGGCGATGGACAACAACGGCAACCGCGAAGTGCTCGCGCCGCCGGGCCCCGGCGAGTGATCGTTACCAGAGACGTAGTCTTCGCAGCAAAAAGATCGTGATGCGGCGCATCCCGCCATCACGCCGACCACGATCCAGAACGACCCCGGATCTTTCGCCCCCGGCAAACCCGCCACGTTCATCCCGAAGATGCCGGTCACGAGCGTGGCCGGCAGCAGCAGCGCCGACATGATCGCGAACCACAGCAGCTTGCGGTTGATGTTCTCCGACAGCAGCGCCGCGATCTCGTCCTGCAAGAGCTTCGCACGTTCATAGAGGGCTTCGAGACTCGCGCCGAGACCGTTGAGCACCTGAATCGCCTGCACCAGCGCTTCCATCGAACGCGGCTCGGCCTATTCGAGCTTGCCCATCACGGGTTGCGTGGGCGCGTTGCGTTCCGGGTCGATGAAGCGCTTCACCTCGACGATGCGCCGCCGCGCGCCACCCAGCTCCGCGCGCCATTTTGGATGGCTGCCTCGAGCACGCCCTCCTCCACGTCGTCGAGACAGTCGCCGAGTTCGTCGATGAGGTCCGCGAAAGTCTCGTTCAGCGCGCGGATCAGCCCCGCGAACAGATCGACGGTATCGCGGAACAGCGCGCCTTCGAGCACCGCGTGACGCAGCCGGTCGTTCGATTGCAACGGCCGCAGCACGGTGATCATGCGCGACTTGTCGACGTAGAAGCGCAGCGCGCCGGTCGCGCGCACGGCTTCGCGTAAATCGGGCGAGGCAGCATCGGCGTTCTTCGCGACGAGTTCGAGGTCCACGACCACACGCCGTACATGAAGTTCGAGCCCATATGAACGCGCGGGCGCTTGTCCTCGCCGTTGAGGAATTCAATCGCCGCCTCGGGCATCGACTCGACGCCTTCGAGCCAGCCTTCCACGGTGTCGTCGTTGGCGGACAGATGCAGCCAGGTCGGGCCGTCGCCCGCGGATCACCGCGCGCGCTTCGTCCCACTATAGCCTCAGTGCCTGGCCGCCGTCGAAGCGAAACGCGATGATGAAGCCCGGCGGCGTCGCGCTCGGGCGTCGTGCGCGCGTTGCTCACGGTTTGAGTCGTATCCAATTTCAGTCTTCTTGTATTCAGGATGCCTTTAATTTTCGTTCGTGGCAGAACACGCAAGACGAAACGAAAACGAACCACATCGTACTACTCGTAGCGTCGCCACGCGACGTCGCCGTCGTTCAGGCCGGGAATGCGCGGAATGATGATGCCCATCAGCGATGCGCGGCGATATCGGATCGAGCCGATCGGCAGCGCCAGCGGCAATGGCAGATAATGCACGACATCGCTGCGCGCGGTCACGCCGACGAAATAGCCGCCGCCCGCCTGCAATCCGCCGAGCACGGGTTTCGTGTACCACTGGCGCGCATAGCCGCCGATCGGCTCGACATTGTGATGCGAATCTGAAAACGCGAAGGCGAACAGGATGTCCTCGTTGCCGTTGGCACCGACCCAATGTTTGCCCGCGCCGCCACCGTACGACCACGGATTGAGCTCGCTGCGACGACCTTCGAAGCCATCGATGTGCCAGCCGTAACCCGTGACGTACAGATCCCACGTGCCGTCATGCGCGACGCGCATCACGCGCTTGCACGCCGACGACAGCCATTCGTGCTGGTAGTCGCACTGCGGCCGGTCACTCGCGGGAGCGGCGAGCGAGACGGCAAACGGCATCGACGACAATGAAACGGTGATCGCCTTGACCAGTGTTTTTTTCATCTTGATTGGACCGCGTGTCGTTTGGGATGCTACGGGTCGAAGCGCTTTGCTCTTATCTCATGACGGTGAGACGAACTTGAAATCGACCGGCGAACCGATCGAAAACTGCTTCGGGCCCGACGCGAGTTCGCCCGTCTGGGATCGCGGCGGAAGAAGTATGCGGTATCGCTGTCCTGATTGCCGACGATCAGCCAGCGCCCGCTTGGGTCCATCGCGAATTCGCGCGGTGTCCTGCCGAGCGTAGAATAGCGCTTGAGCAACTTCAGATGCCCGTTCGACGGATCGACCGAGAACGCGACCAGCGCTCGTTCGCGTCGCCGCGATTAGTCGCTACAGGAAGCGCCCGTCCGGCGACAGATGACCGCGCCGGTCTTGCCTTTGAAGCCCGGCGCGGTCATCGGCAAGGTCTGAACCTGTTTGAGCGCGCCGTCCTTGTAGTCGAATACAGTGACCGTCGCGTTCAGCTCGGTCGTGAGATACGCGTGCTTGCCGGTCGCATCGAAGATCAGATGGCGCAGGCTGGAGCCGGGTTTGATCGGCGTATAGCGCGCTTCGGTCGGGCCGAACAGGCCGCGGTTGCTCGACGACGGATCGGGCGTGTAGCGATAGGCGAACACCTTGTCGACGCCGAGATCCTGCGCGAACAGATACTGGCCGTCGGGCGAGAACACGGTCGAGTGGACGTGCGAGTTGTCCTGCCGCCCTTTCACCGGGCCGCCGCCGTCATGATGCACGGTGAGCACCGACTGCCGACATGACCATCGGCTGAGAGCGGGAACACCGCGAAGCTACCGCCGGGATTCGCCGCGACCGAATAATTGGCCGTCAGCAGATACTTGCCGTCGGGCGAGATCGCCAGATAAGCACGGATCATTGCCTTCCGACGATACGCGGTTGATGAAGCTCAGTTGCCCGCTCGCGCGATCGAAGCGGAGCGCGCTGATGCCGCCGCGCTGCGATGCCGGGCCGTTGTCGCCGGGCAGTTCGTTCACGGCGTACACGTAATTGCGATCATGGCTGACGACGAGATACGACGGATTCACCGTCTGCGCTGACGCGATGCGCGTCAACTCGCCGTTGCCGGTACCGAAACGGTAGACCCTCGCTTTTGCCGCTGCTGGCGCTGCCGGTGTAGGTGCCGATCAGCATCGTACACCAGTCCGCCCGACGACGACACAAGCGGACCCGCCGGCAGCGCCTGATGCCGGCGTGCTCGCGGGTGTCTGCGCGAAGGCATGGCTGGCGACCAGCGACATCATGATCGCGCAGGCTTTCGCCCAGAACAGCGGCCGGCGCAGCGCGCTCTTGCATGACCGAAGCTGGCGCGCAGCTTGCAGGGCGTCGACATGCATGCGCGTCTGCGTACCTGCGAACTGGGGTGATGGGCTCGGGTGCATGTCACGTCCTCATCGTCTCTTTGCGGCTTGTTATTAAAATAATACGGCGATCGAAGAACGGCGCAAGCAGACGCGGCCAGCGCGTAATGCGTAAGTTCTGCTCCCAGTTCTGTTCACGATATGAGCGGCGTGAGACAGTAGAGCATCGGGCGCAGGTTTTTTTACTTCAAGCAATACACCAAAGCCCAACGATGCATCACCGAACGACCCAACGATTCGAACCAACTAAAAACCGAAGGAGTTACTGCGATGAACATTCATGTAAGCCTTGGACCGCTCGTGTCGCTGATCGCCGGCATTCTGATTCTCGTGATGCCGCGGCTTTTGAACTTCATCGTGGCGGTTTATCTGATCGTCATCGGGCTGATCGGGCTGTTCAACCTGCACGTCTGAAGTGTGACACCGAATCGCGCGGACGGTTCCGCCCGGGTTCTGCGTGATCGGGCCGGAAACGAGCAAACGCACACGCTCGGCGCGAGCCGCACGTGTGCGTTCAGCGTCGCGTAAGGAAGGACTTCGTCGCCGCGCGTAAATCTCAGCCGTTCGACAGTTGATCGAGGTGCATGCGGCCTTGCAGCGACAGTGCGCCCATCGCGAAACCTGCGGTGCCGAAGGTATAACGATTGAAACAGCCGCGCTCGGTCAGGAACACGGCCGCGTTGACCATCGCGTTGCGCGCCAGGCCGAGATGCGTGTGATCGAGCGCGAGCAGGGAATCGGCCTCGCCGACGCGGCTCACGGCGGAAAGAATGGCGATGCAGTCGGCTCTCGACGGGTTGTGCATGAGTTGTTTTCCTCGAAAACGCTACGTTGATGACGGACGCGAGGGTCCGAACGACGATTGTTTCGATCTGCGCTGCAACCGGGTCTTGTGACGATGCGACTATCCCGCGAAGACGCGCCGGCGGCATGCAAGTTCTATTGAACATGCACGCGCGGCTCACCTTACGCGAGGCTTGATTCTAAGCATCGGCCCATTATTTGGGCAATACAGGGAAAGCACTGGAAAATCGGCCCAATCCGCTCGGCACCCACGTTTTTCCGCCAAACTCGACGCAGCATCCCGTTGCACTGAATAGCCATAGACGCGCGTCGGCCCCGCTTTGCTGCTTGCTATGAACGATTGCGATTGCGGCAGAATGCGGCCAGACAGGCATTGCGTCATGGCCATCGTCCGCCGATAGCGCAAGAAAGCAGCCGGAACACTTCAACCCGCGGCGCGCCTGCCCGCTCGGCGCGCCGCCAGAAGGAAGATGTTTGCTTATGCCAGCACCAATTGAAGACTACGCGATGGTCGGCGACGGCCACACCACAGCCCTGATTTCCCGCGACGGCTCCGTCGATTGGCTTTGTTGGCCGCGCTTCGACTCGGCCGCATGTTTCGCCGCCCTGCTCGGCACGCCCGAGCAGGGCCTCTGGCGGCTCGCGCCGGACATGCCCGACGGCCCCAGTCCCCGGTCGTGTGCCGCCGCTACCGCGAGGACACACTGGTCCTCGAAACCGATTTCGAAACGCCGCAGGGCGCGTGACCGTGGTCGATTTCATGCCGCTGCGCAACGGCCATTCGGAACTGGTGCGCATCGTCATCGGACGGCGCGGCACAGTGCGCATGAACATGGAGTTGGTGCTGCGCTTCGATTACGGATTGGCGACGCCGTGGGTCAGCCGTCTGCTCGACGACAGCGGCATCCGCGTGATCACGGGCCCGGATCTCGCCGTGCTGCGCACGCCGGTCGATCTGGTCGGCGAAAACATGCGCACGACCCGCCTGCTTCGAGGTCAGCGAAGGCGAGCGCGTGCCCTTCTCGCTGTGCCTATTCGCAGTCGCATCTGCGCCTGCCGCACGCGTCCGACCCACACACGCAACTCGGCGCGCACCGACTGGCGCGAATGGTCCGGCCAGAACGAACTGAAAGGCCGCTATGCGCCATCCGCCGCTCGCTTATCACGCTGAAGGCGCTCGCCTACGAGCCGACCGGCGACATCATCGCCGCGCCGACAACTTCGCTGCCCGAGCAGCTCGGCGACACGCGCAACTGGGACTACCGCTTTTGCTGGTTGCGCGACGCGACCATCACCCTGCTCGCGATGATGCGCGGCGCGGCGGCTATTACGACGAAGCCCGCGCGTGGCGTGCCTGGCTGGGCCGCGTGATGGCCGGTTCGCCGTCGCAGATTCAGATCATGTACGGCATCGCGGGCGAGCGCCGCCTGCCCGAATACGAGATTCCGTGGCTGCCGGGCTATAAAGGTGCGGCGCCGGTACGCATCGGCAATAGCGCGATCGAACAGCTTCAGCTCGATGTCTACGGCGAAGTGATGAACGCGGTGCGCGTGTGCGGCTTGCAGAGCGATGAAACCGCGTGGTCGATCCAGTGCGCGATGCTGAATCATCTCGACACGATCTGGCATCTGCCCGACGAAGGTATCTGGGGAGTGCGCGGTGGCCGCCAGCACTTCACGTTTTCGAAGGTCATAGCGTGGATCGCCTACGATCGCGCG